>URWR01000204.1 GCA_900551595.1 uncultured Coriobacteriaceae bacterium | reverse complement strand
TTTCCGCGAAAACTCTAGCTGTAACGAAGTATTGCTGTCAGATATGAGCCACTGATATACAAACATATCGCAGCTTTTTGAGTTCGGGATGGTAATGCCGCCTTTCAACCGAGGCTGATATTTTTCCCAAGCGATATTCTCCAACGGCCTCACCCTATAAGGCGTAAGAAAGGAATTAATCTCCCATTGCCGCGGAGCAATTACTGCAATATGCGTTTCGCCGATGTCGGTTTTCGATTCAACAAGCCTACGAACAACTGAACTCGGAAGACCTCTAACCTGATTGACGACAATTGAGCTCATGGTACGAAAAGGAACGATAGGTCCTGTTATTACTTCTCTCATATCAGCGGGACCAGATAGCAAGCCATCAAGCGAAACGAATGGCAATCGCAATCTAAAGTACAAAGATGTGCAGTCGCGAGGAAGGACCGAGGGATCGTAACGAAACAAAAGCAAGGACCCTCCCTCCAGATTATCGACAACCAAGCTGTCGTTATGCGAAATAGGAAGGATCAATAATGAATTACCACAGTCATCCGTAACAATCGTTCGGTCAAAACGGCATTTAGTTTCACAATCCTGATTAAATAAAACCTGAACGAATCCGTTATCACGAAACGAGGAAGTAAGGTCAACGACATCGTTCTTTTCAATCTCGAAAGGGAAGAAGATGAAAAACCCCGAGATATCATCCATGTGAGGGATTTGAATACCAAAATCTATTTCAGAGGAATGTCTGACATCGGCCCATACATTGATTGACAAATCAATGTGCACCGCCGCATTACCGTCGTTTAGAATTCCAACGGCGAAGCTATCATACTTACGCTGTGCCAAGCCAATCTCCCCTACGCTAATCTAGATAAACCCGATTCAAGTCTAACCTTCGATATGCGCCAACCAAAGCAACGACGTGCACATTCATGACGATCACTCATGAAGAATTGCATCTCGCCGTCACTCCCTCCTTCTTCTAGCACAGTATATGTAACGCATGTTCCACAAGATAGTCCTGGCACCACAGTAGAAGGGATTAGCCGACGCAGAGGAAAAGTCCGTCTTGCCTTCGCAGTAGAGAATGTCGTATGAATCAGGAGAGTATTGCCAAACCGCTTCCGTGGCGTCTGTCTCCGAAAGTCTCTAACGGAAGTAAACGCCTCCGGCTAGGACAAGCGAAAGCTCGTCATTAATTTGACGCTTTGGGACTGCACCAAATCTTCGGAACAAAGCCCGCCAAGTGGCGACTAATGCTCAAAGACAAGAACAACCTTAGACGAATAATTGAAGAATTCGACCACACAGAGCTTGACGTAGGTAGCAGTCTGGAGGACTTTTCTTGGAAGGTTCCGGCGTCGGGCATCGAAGAAGTGCGGACAGCCTCGTATTGGAGCTTCCTAGGTACGCATAGACAATCGAGCACGTGCCACAACGTCACCGGGCAGCCAAACACTACCCTCCCCAACATTCCCCAGATAGTTCGCTGATGTTGACTGGGGCTCCCGTAAAATAAACCGCAAAATAATATGTGCGGAGTGCTGGCCTGGAGCTGCCTTCGGACCCTATTGGCTGCTCACCGAGAGGCTCCGCTATGAAACGATCCCTTTACTACCTGCTCTGCGCGATCGCGTGCACGTCCATGGTCAGCGCGACGTTGCCCATGGCAGCCATTGCAGAAGCCATGCAGCCTTGGGCAACCGCAGAGCGGCAGGCGCAAGCCGACGCCACGAATAGCGACACAGGCAAGGCCGAAGACGGCACCAATACAAATGCGACAGCTGATACCGCAGAAGACGGCACCGCAACATCCACCGGCACCAGCGCAGCCAACACGGAGAACCCTGACGACACCACCGCTGCAACCGGCACCCCCACCCCATCCCTCCGAGCCCAAACCACCCCCACGCCCGAGGCCATCTCCGCCGCGTCACAAACCACCTACGCGCACTCCGCCACGGCAGCCCAAAACGGCGTCACCTTCACCGTCTCGTGGAACGACGCCCCCCCGGGCACCGCGACGACCCTCCACTTAACCCA
>URWR01000203.1 GCA_900551595.1 uncultured Coriobacteriaceae bacterium | reverse complement strand
CTCTGGTCCACGTCTCCGCATACCGAGTGCTGCAAGGATCTCCCATCCAACACGAACTTCTTCGGTGGGGTCTGCAGTAAGCGAGACGCGCATGGTATCGCCAATTCCCTCTTCAAGAAGAGCACCGAGTCCCACAGCGCTTTTAATTGTCCCTTGGAGGGCTGTACCAGCCTCAGTAACGCCCAAATGCAGTGGAATATGAGGTAGCTCGCGAGAAAGATTGCGATAGGTCTCAAGCGTTGTTGGAACATCATGAGCTTTAGCGGACAAGACAACATCATAAAAACCGCGCTGCTCAAAATGATCGACAAAAGAAATAGCAGAAGCAACGAGCTTCTGAGAAAGGCTCAAGTCTTGTCGTTCATCTACGCTCTTATCAAGCGATCCTGCATTCACGCCTATACGTATAGGAACACCAAACTCCCCCGCTGTATCGATAACAGCGTCTACACGATCAAATGAACCAATATTTCCCGGATTGATGCGAATCTTATCCGCGCCGTTCTCAATTGCCGCGATTGCCGCCTGGGCATCAAAATGAATGTCTGCGACAAGTGGAATAGAAATCAAAGTGAATATCCGCCACTACTGGCAAGGGAGATTCGGTGCAAATGTGCTTGAAAGCATCAAGCGCTTCCATGCGCGGGACCGTGCATCTGATAATTTCGCAACCCGCTTGAACAAGTTTATCTATTTGGGCAAGCGTTGCATAAGCGTCCTCAGGATTGGTATTTGTCATCGATTGGACGCTTACGGGAGCTCCCCCACCAACGGGCACATTACCAACATGAACCTGACGAGTTTTGTTTCGTGCATCCTGGTGGAGCGCTTCAGTATTCTGAGTTTCCATGCCTACCCCATCAAACGTGTGATGTCATTCTGCAATGCCACAACAAAGAGCAGCACAAAGAATGCCAACCCTGCCATACTCACAATATTTTGAGCTCGTACAGAGACGGGCTTGCGACGAATTGCCCCGATAATCTCAATCACTATTTTTCCACCATCGAGTGGTGGTATAGGGATGAGATTCATAAATGCAAGAGAAAGCGATACAGCTGCAGCAAGCAATACGAGCTGAGCAGGTCCAGCTGCTGCGGCTTCAGAAGCCATAACAGAGATACCGACCACCGATGAGGCATTGTTCATGACTTCCATGGTTTGGGTTGGAATAAAGAGACGAACTGCAAAATCTATGACCTGTGCAGAATACTCAAACGTAAACGCAAGAGCGTCTTGAACAGGCATTCTGAGACGCTCAATAGGAGCTGTAATGCCAATGTAGCCGGAGCCATCAGGAACAATGGTAGTCGTATAGGTTTCGCCATTTCGCTCGTAGGTAATCTCGAAGGGTTCACCATCACGAGAGGCATCAGAAATAGCTGCTGCGAGACTATTGAAATCGGAGGTTTCAGTTCCATCTACAACGCTTAACACGTCACCAGGTTCCAAGCCCGCAACAGCGGCTGGCGATCCTTCTGTAATCGTGCCAACTACGTTTACATTACGGGCAGCATCCATACCGAGTACAGAAAGCGCAATGACTATGAGGATTGCTCCTGTAAGAAAACTTGCAAGCGGCCCACCGAAAAGCATTAAAAGTCTTCTCGGAAAAGAAGCGCCCTGATAGGTATGTGAGCGTTCAGTCTCGAAAAATGCTTCCGCATTATCATCTGCAAGAGGCTGAGAGGTGCCAGCTGCATATGAATCTGCATGATCTAAATTATGCATCATAAATAGTGAGAAGGTTAGAATCACGCGCAACGGTTTGAAATGCCTGAGGCCAGCGATCTTGGCGCTCATATTCACCCAGTTCAGGGTTGTAATAAGGTTCTACTGAAGCCCAGTCAACGAGTATGGCCAAAGCTTCATAAGCCTCATCCAGTGTGCAGCCAACTTCGGACGCAAGCTCCTCAACAGCAACACGACCATGTTTTTGGACACCGGCCAAAATTGAAGCCAAGTATTCATTACCTGAACCGGACATACCGCAGATACGGGTATATCCACCAAGCAAAATGGGGGTAATACCATATTCGGTGCCGCGCGTCCG
>URWR01000202.1 GCA_900551595.1 uncultured Coriobacteriaceae bacterium | reverse complement strand
TTCTGTATGGAACCAGGTTTTCTTGCTCTGTAGGTCTTGTAGCAGTTACGATCGGCCTTGTAATTGGGGTTACTTTAGGAGCGGTAGCCGGATATTTTGGAGGCGCGATCGAGGAGATCATCATGCGGAGTACGGATATCTTAAGCGCCGTACCTAATATGCTGATGGCGATCGTGATCGTGTCGGTTCTGGGACAAAGTATTTGGAACCTGATGTTTGCTGTAGGGATTACCAGTGTTCCGCAATTTGTCAGGATTACCAGAGCGGCAGTTTTAACGGTCAGGAACCAGGAATATGTAGAGGCTTCTAAAGCGATTGGTTTGAATAATAGAAAGATCATATTTAGACATATTCTTCCGAATTGCCTTTCGCCGATTATTGTTCAAGCAACGCTTCGAGTCGCGTCGGCAATCATCTCTGCTTCCAGCCTGAGCTTTTTGGGGCTGGGCGTTCCGGCACCGGATCCGGAGTGGGGTGCTTTGCTTTCCGGAGGACGGAAGTATATTCGTGATTATGCGTATATGACATTTTTCCCGGGTCTGGCCATCATGATAACGGTATTGGCTTTGAATCTGATGGGAGACGGACTTCGGGATGCCCTTGATCCAAAGTTAAAGAAATAGGAGGAATGCCGTATGGCAGATCAAAAAAATATGGTTCTTGATGTGGAGAATCTAAATGTAAAAATTGTTTTGGAAGAGGAAACTGTAGAGGCAGTAAATGGCATCAGCCTCCAGATCAGAGAAGGAGAAACGCTGGGACTTGTAGGTGAGACCGGCGCTGGAAAAACGACACTTATCAAATTGCTTCAACGCTTCTGGGATGTAGACTCCGGATCACTCCGAGTGGACGGTATTGATGTGCGTGATTGGGATCGTGCTGCTCTGCGTGAAGAATTTGCCATGGTCTTACAGGACACCTGGCTTTTTAACGGCACTATTCGCGAAAATATTCGCTACGGCAGACCCGATGCAAGCGATGAAGAAGTAGAGGCTGCAGCTCGTACAGCACGCTGCGACCACTTTATTCACACCCTTGCTGGTGGCTATGACTTTGTTATTAATGAAGAAGGTACGAATTTAAGCCAGGGAGAACGCCAGCTTGTAACCATTGCGCGTGCCGTGCTCGCTAACCGACCAGCACTCATTCTCGATGAGGCCACTTCAAACGTAGATACCCGAACTGAAGAGCTTATCCAGCGTGCTATGGATGAACTCATGCGTGGACGCACCAGCTTTGTTATTGCCCACCGTCTTTCTACCATCAGAAATGCCGACGTGATTCTGGTTTTGCGTGACGGCGACATAGTCGAAAAGGGAACCCACAGCGAACTGCTCGCCAAAAATGGCTTCTACGCAGAACTCTATAACTCTCAGTTTGACAGCACAGACTAACAACAGTAGAAGGGCAAGGAATATATCCTTGCCCTTCTTTTCGCATCATTCGGCAAAAACAGTGGTTTCGTAATCGCTTAACTCAGCCAGATAACCGCGGTCCGCAAGGACACGCGCCACCTCATCAAGAATCTCTTCGTTCTCTGCACTCACATGATGGAAGTGGTATCCACTTGTTACCTCAAGCAGCGGTGTAGAGGAGCCCGTCTCTATCTCATCAACAAAGCGTGCAACATCGCGCCTGCTCCCCACATCCAAGCGCGACGATATTTTTCCGTACACACGATGATTGACAAAAACATCTTCGACTCGCGCGCCCAAATCTACAATGCACGTGAGCTCATCAGCTGCTTGTTTGGCAGTATGACAACACTTAAAGAGGCGGGTGGGCCGGGCGCTCTTATCGGTGAGAAGTACATAACCGCGATTGGTAGAGACAATTTGATTACCACTGCTTCGAAGAAGTGCCACGTCGGTCACAATAACTTGACGGCTTACCCCGCATTGTTCAGCGAGAGCAGCACCCGAAAGTGGACCCGATGCACCACGCAGGGCTTCAAGGATTTTCTCGCGCCTCATCTCACCCGAGTTTGCACTCATCCTAAAACCTCCAGGTGTTTAAGAGAAAGATCGAGAATTGGCGCGGAATGTGTAAGCGC
>URWR01000201.1 GCA_900551595.1 uncultured Coriobacteriaceae bacterium | reverse complement strand
CTGCCAGTATTTAATCGGGTGTTGGATTGCAAATAAGAGCAACACGCCCGCCGTTGGAAAGTGTCTCATGAATGTGACGAGCAATGCTCATGAGAGTTTCCGGGCATGATGAGTTTGTACGAACTGCCTCAGAAGAGCCTGAGTTGCTCGGATTCGATGAAACGGCGTGTTTTGTTGTAAGAGGATTGTTTGGCATCGGCTATCACTCGCTTACGAATGAGTTCAGGATCGAGAGGACAGTCTTTATCGCGCTTGCCTGAACACGTAAGAAAATGACGTGCTCGTTTAAGTGTGATATTGAGTGTGTGTAAATCGTCAAAACTCAGCTTGGACTTCTTTCGAGCTGCCATGATCCTTCTGGCGCCAACAGGTCCAATGCCGGGTACGCGGAGTAAATCTCCAAGTGAGGCATCCATAACCTCAAGCGGGAATTTATCAATATTGCGCAAAGCCCATGCGAGCTTCGGATCCACCTCCAAATCCAACCATGGAGCATCTTCGGTTACGAGTTCCCCAGGATTAAAGCCGTAGCAACGCATAAGCCAGTCTGCCTGATAAAGACGATGCTCTCGGCGAAGCGGTACCGGCGTGCCCGGATCGGGCAGGCGATTATCTGCCAGCATAGGGATGTATGCCGAGAAAAACACGCGCTTCAAGTCGTATGAATGATAGAGCGCACTTGAAAGCGTGAGAATGTGTTTATCGTTTTCTGGAGAAGCACCCACAATAATTTGGGTCGCCATTCCTGCTGGGGCAAACGTGCGCCGAGATGAAGATATGCGACTCGAGGAACGCATAACCAGTTTTGCTCCATGTGTGAGCATAGAGCTGGTGGCAGACATGGTGTTTGCCTGTATGGTGGAAACTGCTAGTTTTGCTTGTTCTGTTTCAGAAAAGTGCGATGGCGTGGCACTTGTTGACGTGCTGGCAGCAAGCCGTTTGGAATGCTTACGGCGGGGATTAGCAAGGAGTTGCTGCTCTTCTCTATCGCGTCCTTGTTTGATGTATGCGATAGGCTGTAATACATCGGAACGCGTTTTATTAGGGCACAGCGCAGCGAGGGATTGAGCGCTGGGCAGCTCAAGGTTTACCGAGAGCCTGTCTGCTAAAAGCCCCATGGTATGAATAAGTTCATCGGAAGTACCAGGAATAACCTTTGCATGCACATACCCAGCAAAATGAAGCTCGTGTCTAAGTATTTGAAGGCATTTAATCATGCGCTCTGACGTGGCATCAGGAGTTCCTAGTACGCCTGAGGATAAAAAGAGTCCCTCTATGTAGTTGCGCTTGTAAAAATCTACCGTAAGCTCTGCAAGTTCACATGGGGTAAAGGTGGCACGGACACAAGAGGCAGAACTGCGATTTACGCAATACGCACAGTCGTAGCTGCAGGCATTGCTCATAAGAACTTTAAGTAAGGTAACGCAGCGACCGTCTGCTGTGAAAGCGTGGCAGCATCCTGCACCTGAAGCTATGCCAAGCTTGCCTGGAGCAGGGCCGCGGTTTACGCCTGAAGACGTGCAGGCAGCGTCAAAACGTGCTGCTTCTGCTAGGATTCCCAATTTAGTAAGTGTGTCCATCCCACAGCTCCTTATGAAGGAGAACAGATGTTCTATAGATACTAGTATAACTGTTGAGAAAGACAAAAAAGAACATCGATCGTTTTTGCTCGTAATTACGAAGAGATAAAAGCATGAAGCTGCAGCAAAACTCAAAGTTTCCATCAGTACATTTAATAAATGGTCACGCCAAGATAGATAGATGCTGGTTTTTGTGATTTACCGCTCTTTCATCCTTACCTGAACAGTTCTTCATGCGTTCCAGTACGCTCGAAATAGGCATAGCTTGCGTCCGAAGACCAGATCAGAAGCCAATCTCCCATGTTCGCGGCGGTGTACTTCGCTTTCAGTGCGCTCACGATGCGAGTACCGCGTCGATAAGCTCGCGGGCGGTTGCGTAGCTCTCGCCGCTACCGTCCCGCATCATCTGCTCAGCTTCGCGGATGGCAGCTAGGCTCTCCTCGTTAGGCTCTTCGTTACCGAGGTCGAGCGGGATGCGTTCAATTGTC
>URWR01000200.1 GCA_900551595.1 uncultured Coriobacteriaceae bacterium | reverse complement strand
GGAAAGAGGCACTTTTTCATGACTATGTATGACGGCGGACCAGAACCTGGACGCAATGATCCGTGTTGGTGTGGTAGTGGCAAAAAGTATAAGAAGTGCCACTGGGCGTGCGACGAGCGTCTGCAAGAGCTCTATGAGCAGGGTGAAGAAGTGCCACATAGAAGCCTGCTCAAAACAGCCGCAGATATTGAGGGCATTAAGCGCAGCGCTGCTATCAATATTGGCGTGCTGGATTATGTGGGAGAGAAAATTGCGCCTGGTGTTACCACAGCTGAGATTGACCAATGGATTTACGACTACACCGTTGAACATGGCGGTGTCCCTGCAGATTTGAATTACGAAGGCTATCCAAAGAGTGTGTGTACGTCGGTAAACGATGAGGTGTGCCATGGCATTCCATCGTCTGAGGTAGTCCT
Organism: uncultured Coriobacteriaceae bacterium; assembly: GCA_900551595.1. Lineage (GTDB taxonomy): Bacteria > Actinomycetota > Coriobacteriia > Coriobacteriales > Atopobiaceae > Coprovicinus > Coprovicinus avistercoris. The sequence continues at coordinate 1,682 of URWR01000200.1, read as the reverse complement.
TCGTGAGGGCGATATTGTAAATGTGGACTGTTCGACCATCCTAGATGGCTTCTATTCAGACTCATCGCGCATGTTTTGCATCGGCGAAGTTTCTGAAGAGCGGCGTCGGCTGGTCGAGGTAACCCGTGAGGCAATGCAAGCAGGTATTGATGCAGTGCGTCCATGGGGCCATATGGGTGATGTTGCCCATGCGGTGCAAACGGTAGTCGAGTCCCATGGATATAACGTCGTACGTGAGTTTGGCGGACACGGCATTGGTCTTGAATTCCACGAAGAGCCCTTTGTTGGTTTTGTTGGTGAGCCAGATACCGGCGTCGTGCTTGTTCCAGGCATGTGCTTTACGATTGAGCCTATGGTCAATGCTGGTGGAGCGTCAATTGATATGAGCGATCCCAATGGATGGACCGTTCGCACAGCTGATGGATCAGACTCCGCTCAGTGGGAGGTTCAGCTCGTGGTAACCGATAAGGGATGCGAGTTGTTGTCCTGGTAGCAAAAGCTTTTCTTGAAGGAGCGGTTGGCTTTTCTTATAGCGAGTAGGAGAACTCCTTTTGGCGCGCATTTACATTATTGAAGATGACGAAGCAATTAGAGGCGAGCTCATCACCTTACTTAACCGTGAGGGATATGAGGTGGCTTGGTGTGAGTCATTCGATAACGCTGCAGATGAAGCGCTTGCTTCAGCTAGTGATCTTGTCCTGCTGGACTTATCGTTGCCACAAACTGATGGTCAACTCATATGCCGAGAAATTCGTCAGTCTTCTGAGGTGCCAATCATCGTACTCACTTCTCGCACAACCGAAGTTGATGAAGTAATGAGTATGACGCTGGGAGCCGATGACTTTGTTGCGAAGCCATATAGCTCCCGGGTCTTACTTGCCCACATCAGCGCTGCATTGCGTCGCTCTGGCGCAGCTTCGGCTAAGGCAACCGTGGAATATAAGGGTGTGCACCTGGATCTTTCTCGTTCCGAGGTGTCTTTTAATGGTGCAACGGTTGAGCTTACAAAAAATGAACTGAAGATCTTATCGTTGCTTATGAAACGCGCAGGTGCGATTGTTTCTCGAGAAGAGCTTATGAGAGATCTTTGGGATTCTGACGTCTTTATTGATGACAATACCCTTACAGTTAATGTCAATCGTCTGCGCAATACGCTTACTAAAATTGGGTTGCAGGGGTTTCTTACTACACATCGTGGTATGGGTTATTCCGTGTAACTATCGACTGCAGGTGTGTCCATGAGTATCACTGAGTACCTTCGCTCTCGTTTATGGGCTTTTATGCTTCTTGCGCTCTTGGAAGCTTTGGTTGTGCTGGTGCTATGCGCAATAGGTGCGAACGATCAGCTTGTTGTATTTATTTGTTTGCTTATTGGTGTGGCATGGTGCTGTTTCTTGGGTATCGAATATGCTCGTGAGCGGCGTTTTTACGATGACTTAGTAGACCTGAGGCGGCTGCTCGATAATCCGCGGATGATTCCAAATCTGATTGAGGAGCCTATTTTCCCCGAGGGGCGCATTACCCTTGAGGCCTTAAACGCAATGGCTAAGGCAACAAGTGACGAGGCCGCAGAAGTTCGTCGGCAAATTGAAGACTATCGTTCGTATGTTGAAACGTGGGTGCATGAGGCAAAGTCGCCGTTGGCCGCAGCACATCTTATGGTTGATAACTTGCACGACGAT
>URWR01000199.1 GCA_900551595.1 uncultured Coriobacteriaceae bacterium | reverse complement strand
GTTCATAAGAATAGAGTGTCTTTCCATTTTCATCAAGGAAGAATGCAGAGTACTGTCCGTATAGTACCGGGTTGACAAACATTCCGGCGCCGACGCTCATCATAAACGCACAGGTTGCAAGTACCTTCGGGATTCCAAGGGACATAAAAATGGGAAGTACAATAACTCCGATTGCTACGACTGCTCCTGCCCCGAATATAGAGGAGAAGCATGCGGTTGTCACGACACAAAGCAGAATACAGGTCAGTGCCGGTTTGTCTCCGCCAAGCTCTGTCGTTGTACGAATCAGGGTAGAAGCGATTCCCGTGTTCATCAGGACACGTCCGAACCATGCGCCAAAGATGACGTTTACAAGTGTCGCCCCCCATCCTTCCGGTCCACGCTGAAGCGTCTTTTCCAGTGCCTCAATCCAGGTAATACTTACTGCATCTTTATTAGCCGCAATGAAATCCGGGTTGGTAGCGAATGTATTTCCGATCATTGGGAGTACTGTCCAGATGACGCCCATCACGAAAATGCCTAGCATTAGATTTCCTCCGCGTACTGCATAAACAACCAGTCCGAAGAAGGAAACCAATAACAAAATTCCAATTACATATTCCATAAATGCCTCCTGTTATTCTTTTGTTTTCTTTTCCTATCCGTTCTCTCTTTCTAAAAGCGCTTTCATATTTCACTGCAAACCCAGAAGATGTCTCAAAAACTATCGCAATCGATGACTCTCCCTCAGGAATTGCTTCAGCACGCGCCGCAGGGATGTATGCCATTGGCTTTCAAGGTTCTACGGTACCCCAAGCACTTCCTGAGGCAGATCTTGTTGTCACCAGTCATGAAGAGCTTGCTCATACCCTCAAAGCATGGGGATTACGTTAGTTAATGGTCATTTGAAATGGCGGGCTTATCACGCAGAAAGACCGGTACTGCCAAGCGGGTATACAGCGTAAGCCATACGAGAGACACACAGAAACCTGCAAGTACATCTGAGGCATAGTGCACACCCAGATATACACGACTAATACCTATCATGAGAATGACAATGGAAAACGCTATGACCAAAAGATTGCGCATCCAACGGTTTTTCTCGTAGCGCCATACAAACCAAGCAAGCAGGCCAAAGAATGCCATAGCCACCATTGAATGACCTGATGGAAAGCTAAAGCCACTCACTACAGCAAGCCGAAAACCTTCTGGCCGTGGACGCTGAACAATAAATTTTAGGATCTGATTGAGCAAAACAACCAGAACCAAATTGATTGTGCAACACCAGCCAGGCGCTCGGCCTGGAGCAAAAGCGATTACTACAAGCAAGAGCACAAGCAAAACAACAGGAGTGGCAAGAGCAGAAAAGGCCTCCATGATTGGTGTGAGCCAAGGCGTTCTCAAACGCATAACAAAGAGAGAAATTGCAATCCTATCGAGCCGCATAAGCTCACCTTGAAGCACTTCGCTGAGCAAGAAGAGGAAAATACTTACGGCAATAACAGCCACTACGAGACGAATATTCGCTCGTAAAAGTTCTAGAAACTCCGAGATAATTTGATGTGGCCTGCGATTCTCGCTGACGTTAACATTCTGAAGACCTTGGCCCGTATTGTTGACACGCTTGTCTTCAGCCATTGACTACCTCCGCACTTACTCGACTTTTGAGCAATTTATACTCACGTATGTATATCCCTCTTTGCCTCAATACTTTCTGAACGAATGAAATACATTGAACTTCTAGGATATGAAATGGGTACAGTCAGGCTGTCCTTATAGCGAATAACCATTCCTGAGCGAGGTGTTATATGAACGGCACAATGCTCCAAGGTTTTTCATGGTATCTCCCAGCAGATGGCTCGCATTGGAAGCGCTTGGAAGAACAAGCAGCAACCTTTGCCTATGAAGGGATTACGGCAGTAGGGCTTCCCCCCGCCTTTAAGGGTGAAAAAGGACCTCAAGATGTAGGATATGGTGTCTATGACACCTATGACCTCGGCGAATTTAATCAAAAAGGAAGTGTGCGTACCAAATATGGCACGCGATCCGAATATCAAGCAGCTATTCAAGCATTGCATGCGCATGGCATACAAGTACTTGCCGACATTGTATTGAACCAACGTCTTGGAGCTGACGGATGTGAAGAGGT
>URWR01000198.1 GCA_900551595.1 uncultured Coriobacteriaceae bacterium | reverse complement strand
AATGTTTGGAGGAAACATGGCTCTCCCTGAACTCACAGCTGAGCAGCGCAAGGCGGCTCTCGAGAAGGCAGCTGCCGCACGTCATGCTCGCGCCGAGCTTCGCGAGAAGATCAAGAATGGTGAGATCTCTCTTGAGGAGGTCCTGGACTCCGACGATCCTATCGCTAGCCGTTTGAAGGTCTCTGCTCTTATCGAGTCCCTTCCTGGCTACGGTAAGGCCAAGGCAGCCAAGGTTATGAATGAGCTTGGCATTTCTGCCACTCGTCGTGTTAAGGGTTTGGGCGCTCGTCAGCGCGAGCAGCTCATCGAGGCTCTTTCAAAGTAGGTGGAAGGCAAACCTAGAGCCCGTCTCTTTGTTGTTTCGGGACCGTCAGGTGCAGGAAAAGGAACTGTGCTTTCTAAAGTAAGAGAGCTTCGTCCTGACCTGGGCTTGACGGTTTCAGCGACAACACGTGAACCTCGCGCAGGAGAAGTTGACGGCGTCTCATATCACTTTTTGTCAGAAGCTGAGTTCAGGCAACGCATTACTCAAGGTGAATTTCTTGAGTGGGCTGATGTGCATGGACACCTTTATGGAACGCTTCGTAAAGATGTTGATACGCTTTTGGCTGCCGGCAGTTCGCTTGTTCTGGAGATTGATGTACAAGGCGCTCTCAATGTTCGTGAGAGCTATCCAGAAGCAGTTCTCGTTTTTATCGCACCGCCTTCGATGGAAGAACTTGAAAGGCGTTTGCGCATGCGGGGTAGTGAGACGAAAGAATCGATGACTTTACGTCTCGCTGATGCTGCTCATGAATTTGAGCTCGCTAAGAATTACGATGTTGTTATTACCAACGACGATCTTGATCGTGCAGTTAGTGAGCTTATTAAGACCATTAGATCGTTTGAAATGAAGTGAGGCTTTCTACGATGTCTATCATCAAGCCTGAAATTGATAACTTGCTTGAGAGGACAGAGCACAATCCTTTCCTGCTCTGCTCTATCGCTTCTAAACGCGCGTGTGATATTAACAACATGCTGCGCGGTCAGCATCTTCGTGTTACGGCAATTCAGCCGGTTGATGACATTACAACAATTGTTTCGGGTAAGGATCCCGTTACGATTGCTATGGACGAGATCGAGAACGATACCCTGGGCTTTGTGAAAGAGGACTTTGACGAGGCTATTCGGGGTAACAATAATATCGGCTAGCCCATGGCAAAGCGTGTTTGTTTAATCCATTATCACGAGATAGGTCTCAAGGGTAAGAATCGCTCTACCTTTGAGAACTTTCTTGTGTCGAATCTACGTCGTGCGCTTCGCGATTTACCCGTAAAAGATGTGACACGTACTTCTGGACATCTTCTTATTTCACTTTCTGATGATGAGGCAGCAATTCCTGTTGCTCAGGCGGCACTGCAAGTCCCAGGAGTTGCGCGTGTTTCAATTGCATTGCTCTGTCCTCGGGACGAGCAGCAGTTTTGTGATGCTGCAGTAAAGGTATTAAGCGAAGCAGGAGAGTTTGAAACCTTCAAAGTTCATGCTCGTCGCTCTAATACTGACTATCATCTGCATTCACTTGAACTTAATCGTCTGGTTGGCTCAGTTCTTTGTGAAGCATTTCCAGATAAACGCGTGGACGTTCATAATCCCGATGTTACGGTTTACGTGAATGTCGTCCAGGGCGATGTGTATGTTTATGCTGCTTCCCAGCCAGGTGTTGGAGGGTTGCCTGTTGGCAGCGCCGGAAAAGTAGTCTCGCTGCTTTCGAGTGGTTTTGATTCTCCGGTTGCAACTTGGATGGTTGGTCGACGCGGCGCAATTTGTCTGCCTATTCATTTTTCTGGAAGACCCATGACAGCAGATACGAGTGAGTATTTGTGTCAGGATCTTATGCAGGCACTGCGTCCCTCGGGTATTATCGGCAGGCTTTATGTTGTTCCTTTCGGAGAGGTTCAACGACAAATATCTCTTGTTGTTCCCCAGTCGCTGCGCATTATTATGTACCGTCGTATGATGTTTGCCATAGCTGAACATGTGGCTCGTCTTGAGGGTGCAAAAGCGCTTGTCACCGGAGAATCTTTGGGTCAGGTTGCTTCACAGACGTTGGAAAATATAGCGGCGGGGGGTGAAGGTGTTTTTTTTGCGGGGGTTTGCAAGGACATCC
>URWR01000197.1 GCA_900551595.1 uncultured Coriobacteriaceae bacterium | reverse complement strand
CAAAAGTGCTGCTCTTTGATGAGCCGACAAGTGCTCTTGACCCCGAACTTGTTCGTGGTGTTTTGGATGTTATTCGTGACCTTGCTGAAAATGGTGGCATGACCATGGTGGTCGTAACTCATGAGATGGGTTTTGCTCGTGATGTTGCCGATCGAGTGGTTTTTATGGAGGGTGGCGTTGTTGTCGAACAAGGCCTTCCAGAGGAAGTATTTGACCATCCAAAGAGTGAGCGCACCGCTTCGTTCCTGGGAAATATCGAATAATTCTTATCTGTTTAGTTATTTACATATTCTGTTAAGAATGGACTTTCAGGTTAATTCCACAGGCCGATGGCATTATGTAAGCCGTTGACCTGTGGTATCCTGAGTGTCGTTTATCCCCTGCCTTTAGGAATGTGGCAATACAGTCACATCTTGACGGGGCCTGGGAAGGGAGAGTTCATTGCATCACAGGAATATCCTGCATATCTCGCGCACGAACCGCCATCATGATCGTATGCGTGAGCTCTCACATGTTCTAGATGTTTCAACGCTGCTTGCAACTCCAGATACTTTTGAGCAGGCAATCACCAGTGGCCATGACTTTGATTTAGTCATTCTCGATCTTAATGGGGTAGACGATTCCTTTATTGAGTCGGTGGATGATTATCTTACAGATAATGGCCTTATTCCAATCTTGCTTGTTACCGACGAGGATAAGCTTGGACAACTTCGTTTGCCCGTGCAGTTTCGAAGCGACTTTATCCTCTCTAATGCTTCTGAAGCAGAGTTTGAAATCCGTGTTTCTCAGCTTCTATGGCCTGGCGAGGAAAGCGTTCCGTCAGATATTGTTACAGTTGAAAATATGACAATAAATCTGGCGACGTACCAGGTCTATATCGATGATCATCCTGTTGATCTTACGCTTATGGAGTACTCGCTCTTATCGTTTTTGGTTACACATCCGTCTCGTGCTTATTCGCGCGATACGCTTTTGCATCGTGTTTGGGGCTTTGAGTATTGCGGCGGTACCCGTACCGTTGACGTGCATATCAGACGTGTGCGTTCTAAGGTGGGACCACAGATTGCCTCTCATATCATTACCGTGCGTGGCGTAGGGTACCTCTTTAAACTTTAAGAATTCTACTTGCGTGCCTCTTAGTTATGATTTCATTTAATTTGGAGTCATGACAGCTAATCTCGTGCGTCTATCTCTTTATATTGGGTACACAGATTCCATAAGGCATATTTGTCTTTTGTATCCAAATTTGGCCGTTTGGCTAAGAGAGAGGTGCGTGGCAATGGACAACAACAATCGTCCTCCTGTTCCCCCTGAACAGGAACAACAAACCCATTCAGCTGCTCCTCCGCTGCATACAGCAAATACGAATCCCTCCCACAAAAAAAAGAATGGGTCTGGGCCATTAACAGTAGTGCTTTCACTTGTTGCTGCAGTGCTTGGTGCTGCAATCATGTTTGTTGTCTTGAAGTTTACGGGCATGCTTACTCCCATTATCGTCGATGATGGGGAGAGTGCTGCTGGGCAAACGATAGAGATCAATGCAACAAATGAAGACGCTACGATCGCTCAAGCAGTAGCTAAAAAGGCGTTGCCTTCCGTTGTTTCGATTTATGTTGAGACGGAAGATGGCTATGGCGTGGGTTCCGGTGTCATCCTTGATGAAGATGGCAATATCCTTACGAACTATCACGTTGTTGAGAATGCAGTAAATATCTCAGTAACTATTGGCGAGAACAGCTATGTTGGTGAGCTTGTTGGCAGCGATCCTTCAAGTGACCTTGCAGTGGTGAAGGCCGATCTTGAGGGAGACTCGGTTACTCCAATTGAAGTGGGTAACTCTGATGAGCTCGTTGTTGGCGATTGGGTAATGGCTATTGGTAGCCCGTATGGTCTCGATCAGTCAGTTTCGACAGGTATCGTATCTTCCCTGTATCGCTCGACAATGCTCCCAGGCGCTTCAGGCAACACTATCTATACCAACCTCATTCAGACTGATGCTGCTATTAACCCAGGTAATTCTGGTGGCGCTCTTGTAGACGATGAGGGCAATCTTGTTGGCATAAACTCAATTATTCAAAGTGAGTCTGGATCCAGCGCTGGTATTGGCTTTGCAATTCCTGGTAACTATGCAATTGAGGTTGCTAACGAAATTATCGCTGGTGAGCCTGTCCTGCACGCCTATATTGGCTTGTCTGCACAATCGCTAAAACCCACAAAATCGAGTGCTTCG
>URWR01000196.1 GCA_900551595.1 uncultured Coriobacteriaceae bacterium | reverse complement strand
AAGCAAACTGGTTTTTCCCTTTGGATTCAGTTTGGGTATGCCTGCCGAAGCCGATGTTCTTATCGACGTGCGATTTCTTCCTAACCCATACTACGATCCAGAAATGCGCCCTCTTACGGGTCTCGACAAGAAGGTCTCGGATTATGTATTAAGCAGACCTGAAACTAAGCATTTCCTTACCGCTTGGGAAGATTTGCTCGCTACCGTGATGCCGGGATATGTTGCAGAGGGGAAGTCTCGCCTTTCTATAGCGGTTGGGTGTACAGGAGGACAACATCGATCGGTAGCGCTTGCCTGTGCAACTGCTGAATTTCTGACAAAAGAAGGCTATGAAGTAACGCTTACTCATCGCGATCTTGCACGAGCTGGGCGGTCATAGCTTATGGGAAAGCATATGCGAAAACGTGTCGTCTCATTAGGAGGTGGAACGGGTCAGCCACAGGTCATCCAAGCGTTGAGAATGCTCAATTACGCCATATCAGCCGTTGTTGCTATGGCGGATGATGGGGGATCTACTGGTGTGCTCAGGCGTGAAATGGGCATTGTTCCACCGGGCGATATCCGCAACTGTTTGGTGGCACTTGCCGCGGATCCCACGGCTCCGCTTGCCCGCTCGTTTCAACGTCGCTTATCAGGTCATGCATTAGGAAATCTTATACTTGCGGTTCTCAATGAAGAAGCTGGTTCGTTTTCTGAAGCAGTTGCCATTTGTGAGCGCATGTTGGGGTGTGTAGGTTCCGTATTCCCTTCGACGGAAGAGTTTATTGAGCTACGCGGTATTACACGTGACGGAAGGACCATCGCAGGCGAAGATATGATTGGCCATGGTCCTTGCACCCTTTCGCGTGTGTGGCTTGAACCATCAGCACCGCAGGCATTCCCACGTGCTGTGGAAGCAATCCTTCAAGCCGATCTGGTTGTTATGGGACCAGGCTCACTCTTTACCTCAATTCTTCCCAATGTATTAGTGCCTGGGATAGCCGGGGCTATTAAAGCTACCCATGCTACGCGTGTGTTTGTGTGTCCGAAGGCTGACACTCAATATGAAACATGGGGTCTTGCCGCCGATGAATATGTAGAGGCACTCTTTGATCATGGACTCGACGGCTGTGTTGATGCCGTTCTTGTACATCGTGAACCTCCCGAGGGTGGGGTGGTTACGCGTGCGTTTTGTGCACTTACAGCACAGGACTTAGCTGCTGGAGCGGCTCGTCGAGCATTTGAGGCAGCTAGAAGGTCTCCGCACTCCGAAGATGTACTCAAACATATTCATGCGGTACGTGCCCATGATGATGTGCTGGAGCATTTGCGCTCAATGGTACCTGTAGTGGTAACGCGTGATTTTTCTTTGGAAGGAGCACCTACAGCTCACGACCCTGTAAAACTTGCCCAAGCCATACAGGGGGTGAGTGAATGTCGTTCACAGCTGAGGTAAAAGACGAGCTCTCTCGTGTTGAGGGTACTTGTCCCGATTGCAATATTGCGCAGCTTTCAGCTCTTGTGCGAATTTGTGGGACGCTGTCATACCGAGGGCCTGGTCACTATTCTATTCGGATTGCTACTGAGACAGGTGCGGTGGCACGTACCATTATTAAACTGGCTCATAAAGCACTTGACTTGGACACCACACTTACGGTTCGTCGTTCTGTGTTACATAAAACGCGCAATTACCTCATTGAGATTCCCGATCAACCTAAGTTGCCCGTATCGCTTGTGCGTCTCGGCATTTTGGATACAAGCTTGCGACTCATGACTGGAGTGAGTGAAAAAATCATTGCCAAACCGTGCTGTCGCGCCGCGTATTTACGAGGGGCCTTTATGGCAGGTGGTTTTGTTGCCGATCCTCGAGGAGATTTTCACCTTGAAGTAGCCGTTACTGGCGAGAGTTTTGCTCAACAGCTGCTTGCAATTGCCGACTCTGAGGGAGTGTCTGCCAAGCTTAATCATCGTCGTGGTGCGTATGCGATGTATATCAAAAATTTCGGAGCTATTGTTCTTCTTTTACGAGCGATGGGCGCCAAACGTTCGGCGGCAGCAGTTGCTAATGTTCGTCGCATGAAATCAGTAAAAAATGACGTAAATAGGCGTGTTAATGCAGAGATAGCAAATCAAGCACGGTCAACTGGAGCTGCGGCAGACCAGCTTGCACTTATAGATAAAGCAGAGAAGCGCATTGGACTGGAGAAATTACCTCCGGCAGTCCGGGAATTCTGTGAGTTGAGGCGTGCCTATCCCGAGTTGTCATT
>URWR01000195.1 GCA_900551595.1 uncultured Coriobacteriaceae bacterium | reverse complement strand
CCCCCGACCTGCTGCCGGCCGACCTGATCGGTACGCTGATCTACTCGCAGAAGAACGAGGAGTTCGTGGTCAAGAAAGGCCCCGTGTTCGCCAACTTCGTGCTGGCGGACGAAATCAACCGCTCCCCGGCCAAGGTGCAGTCGGCACTGCTCGAAGCCATGCAGTATGTCGAGGATCTTCAGTGCGATATTCTGCACTGCAACGACTGGCAGACCGCAATGGCGCCCGTGTTTTTGCGCGAGTTCTATCACGGAGACATCTACGACAACGTCCGTACCATCTTTACGATTCATAACGTAAAGTTCCAGGGTCAATATTCCGACTTTGTTCTGAAGGATATTCTCGGACTTGCCGATGTTCCTGCCGCAGTAGACCAGCTCTATGTTGGTCCGCAAACCATCAATTACATGCGCGGTGCTGTTCGCTACTCTGACCTTCTGACAACTGTAAGCCCCACATATGCTCAGGAACTCAAGATGCCGTTCTATGGCGAGGGCCTTGAGTATGAGTTCCAGCGTCGCGGAGACGCTCTCAAGGGCGTTCTCAATGGCATTGACATGGCAGAGTACAACCCCAAGTCTGATCCTGAAATCTTTGCCAACTTTAGTGTGGATGATCTTTCAGGTAAGGCTGAGTGCAAAGCCGCGCTCCAAGAGGAGCTTGGACTCCGCGTAGATCCCGAGCGTCCGCTTGTGGTTATGGTTGGTCGTCTGACCAAACAAAAGGGACTCGATCTCGTGCAGTACGCCATCGATCGCATTATGTCTCGTGGTGTTCAGCTTGCAGTGCTTGGCACGGGCGATAAGGAATACGAAGACTCAATGCGTTACTTCGATTGGCGCTACAGCGATATGATGTGCGCCCGCATTACCTTCGACTCCGCTCTTGCCCAGCGTATGTATTCCGGCGCGGACCTCTTCTTGATGCCTTCTCAGTTTGAGCCCTGTGGTCTTTCTCAGATGATCGCCATGCGGTATGGCACGCTTCCTGTTGTTCGCGAGACCGGTGGTTTGGTGGATACGGTAAATCCGTACAACAAATATACCGGTGAAGGTGATGGATTCCGCTTTGCGAACTTTAATGCGGACGAAATGTGCGATACCCTACTCAATGCTTGCGAAGTGTTCTGGACTCAACCAGACGTTTGGAAAGAGCTCCAACGTCATGCGATGGAGAAGGACTTCGGGTGGCATCGCGCTGCCGACGACTATGTTGACATCTACCACACGTTGCACCCCGAGGTTATCCGGTACATTAAGCGCAGAGATCGGTAACCTATGCGCAAAGGGGGACAATGAGGGCGCTTCATAATAGTCGCTCCCTCTCGTTCAGAGATCCGTACGGCGCCATCCAGGTGGGTGGCGCCGTACGTCTTGCTGTGGACGTATGGGATGTAGATAACATTACTTGTGAACTCAGACTCTGGTCCGATGAGATTGGCGAAGAGCTTCTGCCTATGGAGGCTCAATCTACGGAAGAATGCCTTGAGTTTTCTCGCACCATTAGTTTCGATGAGGCTCGAATCGTTTGGTATACCTTCAAGTTCACTACTGCCGATGGCGATGTCCTGTGGTATGGAGCCCGCGAAGGACGTACTGGCGGAGAAGGCGAACTTCGTTCGTATCAGGGGCCGTCATTCCAAATGACGGTATATAAACCTCGTGCTATAAAGCCAGACTGGTATCGCGGGGGTATTGTCTACCAGATTTTTCCCGACAGGTTTGCTCGCGGAGCAGAGTGGCGCGAGCGTGTTACACAGGCCTTGGCGCATGAACGCAAAGGGCCCGGTCGAGCTCTGGTAGAAGACTGGACAACACCAGTTCGATATGAGAAAGACGAGCTCGGACGCATTGTTCGCTGGGACTTTTATGGTGGCACACTCTCGGGCATTCGCGAGAACTTGTCATACCTGCACGATATGGGCGTGACCGTTATCTACCTCAACCCCATTTTCGAGGCGGCAAGCAACCATCGCTACGATACGGCCGATTATCTTCATATCGATCCGATGCTCGGTGATGAAGAGGAGTTTTCTGCGCTCTGCCTTGAGGCTCACAACTTTGGCATTTCAATCATTTTGGATGGCGTGTTCAACCACACCGGTTGCGACAGCCGTTATTTCAATAAGTACGGAAATTACGATACGCTCGGTGCCTATCAAAGCCCTGATTCACCTTATCGAAGCTGGTACCACTTCTCTGAGGATGGTTATGACTATTCAAGCTGGTGGGGTGTAGGAGATCTGCCCGACCTCAATGAGGAAGATCCAGGCTATCGAGAGCTTGTTTTTGGTAAAGATGGCGTTATTCGTCATTGGTTGCGTGCTGGTGCGAGCGGCTGGGGATTCTAGGGGGGGGGGGGAGCGCTTTTCATGCA
>URWR01000194.1 GCA_900551595.1 uncultured Coriobacteriaceae bacterium | reverse complement strand
GGTGTCTGTGCCCTCAACGCCACCACCAACGCCCCCTGCCACAAGCGCATCATCGGAAACACCATCTGCAACTTCGCAGGTGGCAGTACCAGATTCAAGGTCAACCTTTACATCTGAGACCCCTTCGATACCTTCGAGTGCCTTGGTAACATGCTTTACGCAGTTCTGGCACATCATTCCGGTTACCTGTAGTTTCTTAGCCATTGTTCTTTCCTTTCTTTCACAAGCGCATTCGACGTTATCCACGGTAACTGCAAGTTCTGCAGCTGGAACATCAGAAGGTGTCGTTTGCACCGGCTTCCACGTGCGTAAACGAAGTGCATTACTCACAACAAACACCGAGGAGAAGCCCATTGCAGCCGCACCTAACATAGGACTTAACATTATTCCTAATGGGGCTAATACACCCGCAGCAACAGGGATGCAAATTGCGTTATAGAAAAGCGCCCAAAAGAGGTTTTGCTTAATCGTACGCATGGTCGCATGGCTCAGCTCCATTGCGGTGGCAATATCTGCAGGATCTGAGTGCATTAACACTACATCGGCAGAAGAAATAGCAATGTCGGTGCCTGCGCCAATTGCAATACCCACATCTGCACGAGCAAGCGCTGGAGCATCATTGATTCCATCGCCCACCATTGCGATGGTATGCCCCTGCTCCTGTAGTGCACGAATCTTAGCTTCTTTTTGCGCCGGCAATACTCCTGCAATTACCTCATCCACACCAACCTGCTTGGCAACGGCCACTGCGGTGGTTTGTTGATCGCCTGTAAGCAACACAGTACGAGCGCCCATAGCGCGGAGACGTCCTATTGCCTCAGGACTTGTAGACTTGATAGGATCTGCCACTGCAATCAGACCCAACACGTTGCCATTGGCAGAGAAAAACAGAGCTGTTTTGCCATCGTGAGCAAGAAAATCTGCTCGCTCAGCAAGCGATCCAAGATCAACATTATTCGATGCCATCAGGCGAGCATTTCCTGCCAAAACAGATGTATTATCGATTGTTGCAGATAACCCACCCCCAGGAATTTGCGTAAACGCAGTAACGGTTAATCCTGCATCAGCCTCAGGCATGACTTCATCGCTATAGGTACAGATTGCAGATGCCAAGGGATGCTCACTTTTACGCTCCAAAGCGCATGCGTACTTAAGGAGTGTTGACTCCGTCACTTCAGGAGCCAGGAACATATCGGTAACCTTTGGAGCACCCGCAGTAACCGTTCCTGTCTTATCAAGCACGACAACATCAACGTTACAGGCAGTTTCAAGAGCATCCGCACTCTTAATAAGAATTCCGTTTGCTGCACCACGACCGGTGACCACCATAATGGCTGTTGGTGTTGCTAAGCCAAGCGCGCACGGACAGCTAATAACGAGCACTGATATTGCATGCGTGAGTGCAACAGCAATATCGCCTGTAAGTATCATCCATACAAGAAATGCACCGAGCGCAATAACGATAACGATGGGCACGAATACGCCCGCGATCTTATCGGCAAGACGCTCGATAGGAGCCTTCGAGCTTGTCGCTTCATCAACCAGACGAATAATTCCAGCAAGCGTAGTATCGTCACCAACCGCGCGAGCTTCCATTTCAAACCAACCGCCGGTACTTACTGTTGCGCCCGTTACACGATCGCCTGTTTTTTTCTCTACTGGTACTGACTCACCGGTAATGGCAGACTCATCGATCGCAGCCGAACCCTCTACAACAACGCCATCCACAGGCACGGTTTGTCCTGCACGAACAACAAGACGCTCTCCCACAGCAACGTCTTCAACAGGCACTTCAAGCTCTTGTCCTTCTCGTACAACTGTTGCGGTTTTTGGCGCAAGATCCATAAGCTTCGTAATTGCATCGGTAGTCTTGCCCTTAGCCCTCGCCTCAAAGTATTTCCCCAGAGTAATAAGGGTGAGAATAACGCCTGCGGAGTCAAAATACAGGTTATGTGCAGCGCTCATAAGTGCTGCTGAATCTCCAGAACCGACAGCCCATGCCATGATATAGACCTGAGCAATACTCCAAACAGCGGAAGCCGCAGAACCCAGTGCGATAAGAGAATCCATGTTTGGAGCACGATGCCATAGTGTCTTAAAACCCGTAATAAAGTAATGGCGATTCACGAACAGAATGGGCACACACAGCAGAAGCTGAGTAAGTGCCAAAACCATAAGATTCTTTGAGCCGCTGAGAAAAGGCGGCAATGGCCACCCAAACATAGGCCCCATAGCCACATAAAACAGGGGTATGGAGAAGATGATTGAGATAATAAGCTGGTGTTGTTTCTCAGCAACAGCACGTACCGCGACTTCGCTTGGACGCTCAGCAGTTTGCTCAGAGCCCTTTGCTTTGTTGCGGCGTGATGCGCCATACCCAGCCTTATCGATTGCATCTATAACTGCGGCAGCCGTT
>URWR01000193.1 GCA_900551595.1 uncultured Coriobacteriaceae bacterium | reverse complement strand
TTTTCTTAATGCTGGTATTACGCTCTGCGGTTTTGTTGCCTTGGGAAGGCTATTTTTCCTCAATCTTTTTAATCGACTCGCTACTTTTATTCGTGGGCAAGTCCTCCCAACCTGTACAGGAGCACATGCAAAAGATGCTTCGGAAGAAAAAACAAGTAAGCTCTCATGGAGTTATATCGCACGCAGCTGCTGTGGCTACAGCTTAGGAGGTCTCCTTCATGCTGCTATGCTCGTAGCAGTAACCTGTCTTTCTATTTTTGCACTTGAAACTCCCTTTAATCCGGCTTTTCCTACTGATATTCCTCAGAAATTTGTGGTGTTGGAATTTTGTCTCATCTTCGGAGTATGTATTGCTCTTTACTTCCTTGGGCAGCGTAGAGGACTGCTCGTTGCTCTTGTGCCGATTCTGTCTCTCTTTGCGGGTGTTGCACTTGGCTTTGTATATAGCTTCAGAGCAACAGTCATAACACCTGTGGATCTCTTTGCTTTAGGAACCGCAGCGGATGTTGCTGGAAATTTCTCTTACGTTTTGTCAGACCCGTATTTGTATGCTATTGCAGCAGGCATCAGCGCCGTCACACTATGTGCTCTTCTCTTTCCAGTTAAACCCTATATTTGCAAGAAAATGCCTGTCCGAGCAGCTGCCAACACGATTGTTGGACTTGTATGTACTTGCCTCTTAATTGGCTTGGTTGCAACGTATGATTTTCGCTCGTTTGGTATCACAATTGATGCATGGAACACAACAAGCTCGTACCTGTCTCAAGGCTCGCTCGTCTCTTTTATCACAGAAGCACAAAATATGAGTGTTAAAGCACCTGAGGGTTATACGAAAGGTGCCGCACAATCTCTGATCAACACGTACGCCACCACATTTGATAACAGCCTAGGCACCTCTTCCACACGCCTTGCAGCTGAAGCTCAATTTGCTCAACAACAGCCTGATATTGTGGTAGTGATGGACGAGACATTCTCTGATCTTTCCATCTATAACGGTCTTGCCTGCAACTATCCAGGGCCAACCTTCTTTAAGTACGGCATGCCCACCTCCTTGGCGTCAGGAAGCCTGTCGGTTTCTGTACTTGGCGGAGGCACGTGCAATACAGAATTTGAGATGCTTACAGGCCTTCCGCTGGCTTATGTGGGTGGGTCTAACTATCCTTACGCAATGTATGACCTCAAGGGAACGCCAAATCTGGCCAGCCAGCTCGCCGCTGAAGGTTATGACACAACCGCAATACATGCCTTACTCGGTACGAACTGGAATCGAGATACGGTATATGAAAACTTTGGGTTTGAGAGATTTATTACTATTGATGACTTTGAGAACGCCCCCTATTTTCATAACTTTGTATCAGACAGAGCGACATTTGATAAAACACTTGAAGTGCTGCGCGAAGGAGACGGCCCTCAATTTGTTTTGAACATCACTATTCAAAATCATTCGGGTTATACCACGGGATCCATCCCAGAAGATCGCCTGACTAATTATCATCCAAATGGATATGACGATGGCGCACTCAATAGTGAGCTCAATGAATATTTGTCATGCATACAGGCATCTGATGAAGATCTTGCCTATTTTGTAGACAAGCTTTCAAAGCTCGACCGCCCCGTCATGCTTGTCTACTTCGGAGATCATCAACCGAGTTTAGGATCAGCCTATAACGATCTTATTTGTCAAGAAGATGCGGGGACTCTTACGCACCAGCAGCGCGCCTTCCAGACGGTTTATACCATCTGGACAAACTACGAAGTACCACGCGAAAGCGCTACGACCATCAATCGTCCGAGCTCACCATCTTTTCTCTCTGCTCAGATGTTATATGCCATTGGAGCTCCGCTTACCGATTATCAAAAAGCTCAGCTCGTTATCTCGCAAGAAGCGCCTTGCCTCAATTCTTTTGGCATACAAGACATTGCAGGCACATGGTACCCCTTAAACGATACGAACTCTCCTCTTGCGCAGATAAACCGCGATTACTCCTATATGGCCTACTACACCTTCGAATCGAGAAAAAAATAAATCCGTGAGTATGTTAGCTGTCGCCCCTTTTGTTGGCCTCCTTATACTTGTTGGCCTTGCGTTGTTTATGCAGCGCAAGGCTTCACTGATTGACTCATCAGCCAGTACATCCTTAATCAAACAATCACTCAAAGGCTTACAGCCTGTTGCACTACCATTTGCAGCCCTTATCTGTTTGGTATGCCTTTGCGCAGCTCAGCTCATTTCTGTTTCGTTTTTTGAACTGCTTCTCATCTCTTTTGGCATTTGTGGTATAGGCATTGCACAGCTCAAGCTTCCAAACTTTCTCTCACAGCTCATTAATGCACCTTATGCATCGTCAATACGCAGCAATAAAAATGTCATTTTTATTCGCTGCATCTGCATACGCATTCTTTTGATCGCTTCAATTGTGGGATGCTGTTTTTTAACACTTGAAACTCCCTATCGGACAGAACCGATGGAGATTTTCGAACCGTATCTCTATA
>URWR01000192.1 GCA_900551595.1 uncultured Coriobacteriaceae bacterium | reverse complement strand
GGAGCCACAGGAAGCGATGGTGCAGCAAGCGGGGCTGTAGGAGCACACTCAAGCTCTACCACCTGAGCTCCCTCTTCAACCCGCAAGCGTGTCAGACCATTTTCACGTAACACACGAGCATAGTCTGCAAGAATGCTGGAATCGATCATGGGTCCTCCTAATCCTCAAATGCCTTGAAAACGAGTGCGGCATTGTGGCCACCAAAGCCGAGGGAGTCGGAAAGTGCCCACTTGGCATCAAACTCCACTGCAGAACCTGGTGTGTAATCGAGATCACAGTCTGGATCAGCATCAACAAGATTGATGGTCGGCGGCACAATCTTTTCTTCCAGAACTTTGACAGATGCAAGGGCCTCGATAGCACCGGCGGCACCAAGCATATGACCTGTCATCGACTTTGTGGAAGAAATCTTTACTTCATGAGCAGCTTCCTCACCAAGAGCAAGCTTAATACCAGCTGTTTCGGAGGCATCATTAAGCTTGGTTGATGTGCCATGTGCATTGATATAAAGGCCTTCGGAAGGATCGCAATCGGCTTCTGTAACAGCCTGGGAGATAGCACGAGCAATACCTGCCGCATTGGGATCGGGGCTGGTAATGTGATACGCATCGCATGTATTTCCATAGCCGCAAATCTCAGCATAGATGTGAGCGCCGCGTGCAAGAGCGTGCTCCATTTCTTCAAGCACAAGAATTGCTGCACCTTCGCCCATGACAAAGCCATCACGATTTGCGTCAAACGGACGGCATGCCGTTGCAGGATCAGGATTGCGCGTTAAAGCCTTGGCATTTGCAAAGCCAGCCACCGCAACAGGAACGATAGGAGCCTCAGAGCCACCCGCAATGATGGCGTCAGCATAGCCATGCTTAATTGCGCGGAATGCCTCGCCGATCGCATGCGTAGAGGTGGCACACGCGGTAACTACCGGAAGGGTAGGACCATAGCATTTATGGCGAATAGCAATTTGGCCTGCAGCCATATTGGAAATCATGGCTGGAATACTAAAGGGAGAAACACGATTGGGACCGCTCTTAACCAGTGCGTCCTCGTTTACTACCGTTGACTCAATACCACCAACACCTGAGCCAACATATACGCCCAGACGCTCTCGGTCTATCACGTCTTCGCCATCAAGACCAGCATCAGCAACAGCCTCATTGGCAGCAACGATTGCATAATGGACGAAGGGGTCGTTACGGCGAGCCCCAGCAACGCCAAAAACCTCACGAGCATCGAAGTTTTTTACCTCGGCAGCAACTTTTACTCGCTGATTCGAAGCATCGAACTTCGTAATAGGGCCAATACCTGATTTACCAGCCTTAAGCGACTCCCAGCTCTCAGCTGCTGTATTACCTACAGGTGTAATGGCTCCCAAACCGGTAATGGCGACTCTGCGCTCCATGTATTTTCTCCTAACCTACCGCGACCGTGCCGCAAAACTCTACATGCTCATTCCGCCATCGACGGGCAAAACCACACCGGTGATGTAGTCTGCTGCGTCGCTCGCGAGAAATGCAATAGCATTCGCGATGGCATCTGGGTCACAGAGGCGGCCCAGAGGAATCTGTCCCTCATAAGAAGCAATAATTGAATCGGAAAGTTTGGCCGTCATATCTGTGCGAACAAAGCCAGGTGCTACCACATTGGCAGTAACGCCACGGCCAGCAAGCTCACGGGCAACAGATTTTGTAAATCCAATGACACCAGCCTTCGAAGCGGCGTAGTTTGCCTGGCCAGCATTGCCCATAACGCCAACAACGGAGCTTACATTGATGATATGACCGCCGCGCTGACGCATAAATTGCCTGGTAAGCGCCTTTGTCATCAGAAACGTACCCTTAAGGTTGACTTTGATAACGCGATCAAAGTCATCTTCGGACATGCGAAGCAAAAGGCCATCTGCAGTAACGCCTGCATTGTTTACCAGTGTCCAAACGCTTCCAAAATCAGCAAGCACTTGCTTTACGCAAGCATCCACTTCTTCAGCATTGGAAACGTCGCAACGATAAGCGCGAGCACAGGCACCAAGGTCGCCAAGCTCATCCACAACAGCTTGAGCGCGCTCTGCATTACCTGCATACACGATAGCAACGTCATAGCCATCGGTAGCAAGTGCCAAGGCAGTTTCACGACCAATACCGCGAGAACCGCCCGTTACGAGCGCAACGCGACGTGATGTGTCGCGTTCAAGAGCTCCTTCACTCATGCTTGGCTCCCCTCCAGGTGCTCAAGCACCTTATCAAGTTGCTCTGGTGTTTCGGCAGGCTGAGCCCATACATCAGGAGCAGTTCTACTCACAAGGCCAGTGAGCGTCTTGCCAGGACCGCACTCAATGAATGAATCAAATCCCTGAGAAACCAGCATTTCTACTGTTTGTTGCCAGCGGACAGGATGTGATGCCTGAGACGCAAGCAGCTCATTCATCTCTGCAATCTCGACGGGATAAGGCTCAGCAGTGACATTTGCAATAACCGTCGTTTGCGTTGGTGCAAGAGAATGCTCCGAAAGCCATGCACGCAGCCCTTCGGTTGCAGGAAGCATAAGTGGACTATGGAACGCGCCGGACACCTTTACCGGCAAGCT
>URWR01000191.1 GCA_900551595.1 uncultured Coriobacteriaceae bacterium | reverse complement strand
CAACGGCTTCGAACGGCACCTCATCGCCCACGGCAAACGTTGCACTCGCCCAAAAGCCCGAGCCAGCCGGCGGCACACAGCGCATAAGCGAACGAGCGCTTGCTACCACTACCCGCGGTTCTCCCTGAGCCAGCGCCGCAAGCGCTTGGCACCGAGCTCCGATGACCGCATCATCCGAGGCAACATCGGCCCATGGCAGATCACGACGCTCGGGATAGCGCATTACCATATCCAAGCCCAGCCATGCGGTAAGCGTTCGTGCTGCTCTATCAGCGGCTTCCTCACCGCTTACCACAAACAGACAAGGACGTGGATTGCGCGCCCAAAGTGCTGCGAGCATGAGCGGACGAGCGCTCTGCGAAACCGCAAGCGTTACGTCTTCACCCGCATCTAAATCATGCAGAACTGGCAGGAGGTCAGGATCGGAGAACAGAGCCTGAGCAACTCGATGAATAAACACTAAAGCCCCCAGCCTACAGACGATTTGCCCGCTCGGTAACCTCGCGCATCCGCTCGCAGGCACTCTCTACCTGAGCAGCTTTGGCACGCCATTTCCAGTTGTCACCCACGGTACCCGGGCGATTCATACGGTCTGCCTCACCAAGGCCCAAAGCATCCTGAAGCTGCACCATCACCACATCGGCGCTACTCTGTTCACATACTTCAAGCGCGCGCTGAGCAACATCGTGCGCTGCTTGCTCATCGGCACCACCGCAGAATCTGCCTGCGCACCAGCCCAGCAACGTCTGCGTGTCGTGCGTGCTCGTATAGGCAATTTTGTGGGCAGCAGGCTGCCATCCATCAAGCGAGAAGGCATCGGCAAACACACACACGTCCATACCAACTACGCCGCAACTTGCCATCAGAGCACGAATTGCCGGAGTGATAAGGCCGAGGTCTTCCGCAATAACGGGTAGAGGTCCAAACTCTTTGAATGCGCGCTCAAAGAGCTCACGCCCCGGACCAACACGCCAGCGGCCATCGCCGGCATTATGATCCCGAGGTATTGCATAGAACGAAGAGAATCCCAGGAAATGATCGAGGCGCACATAATCGTAGAGTGCAAATGCTCTGGCAAATCTCTGCATCCACCACGCATAATCCTCTGCACGCAGAGCATCCCAGTCATACACCGGATTGCCCCATACCTGACCGCTCGGTGAAAACGCATCTGGTGGGGTTCCCGCTACAACATTGGGCTCGCCGTTTGCATTGAGGCGGAAGATGTTGCGGTGCGCCCACACATCTGCAGAATCCAGTGAGACATACATGGGCATGTCGCCCACAATCTGAATGCCCTGCTCATGGGCATACGCACGCAGCTCATCCCACTGCAGCTGGAACTCAAACTGTTTGCGTCGAACAATTTCAATTTCGTCGACAAGTTCAGGATCGTTCAGAAGCTCGGGGCTCCAATCGCGATACTTCTCGGGCCACTGTTGCCATGGGCCATCGTCAATCACCGCTTTTATCGCCATAAAGGTGGCGTACGGATCCAGCCATTGCGCATGTTCAGCACAAAACGCCTGGTATGCCTTCTCATCAATCTTGCGTGCCCGGGCTTTTTCCTGAGAGACCAGCGCAAAGTTGCCCGCAAAAGCGGAAAGGCCAGCATAGGGCGATCCATGAGCATCGGTAGGATTGACCGGCAAGATTTGCCAATAGCGCTGCCCTGCTCGCTTAAGCCAGTCGCAGAAGTGAAAAGCTGCCTCACCGAGCGTTCCTGCTTCGCCATCTTCTGTTGCTGCGGGAATCGATGTGATGTGCGCCAGAATACCTGAGCCGCGTTCTGGCGTGCGAACAAGATTGCGCTCGTTGTGGAAATAGAGCACGGCGGATCCAAGCTGAGGAAGGCGCACGGTTACATGATCGCCAAGCACTTCGACTTCACGTCCTGAAATAACCTCATCCACTTCCTCTGCACGCATAGGCACGCTCACCTCGCGCACAGCCGAAAGACTCCGGTTTACCAGAACTGTTGCACTCTCGCCCGTCGTAGCATCCGTACGAGTAAACCCGAAAATGTCTTCGCCTTCGCTAAAGGCTTCAATATCCCCATTGACCAACACTGGCAGCGTTCTGCGCAGATTGATGGCATTGAGATAAATAGTCTGACAATTGCGATTTTCGTGACCCCAGGGGAAGGTCCCGCGGTTATATGGATCGGCATAGCCTTCCATGCCAACCTCATCGCCGTAATAAATGCTGGGAACACCCGGTAGTGTCATCTGGAGCAGAGCTGCGAGCCACAGCCTGGCCTGTGCAAGACCGAGCTGATCGCCATTGAGGCGGTAACGGAATCGCTCCTCATCGGAAAGTGAACCCGAATCAGGGGCACCGCCCAGGATTGTAAGAAGTCGCTCGGTATCATGGGTGCCAAGCATGTTGAGTGCCTCTGCAAAGGCATCTGGGGGATAGTTTTCATGCATGCTCTCAATGCGCTCGGCAAGCTCTGCAGCGTTACCCCACCCCATGATGTAGGAGATCAACGGAGCGCGGAGGTTGTAGTTCATACAACAATCCAACTCATCGCCGAGGAAATAGCGGCGCAGCTTGCCGTAGCTAATCTTGTTGGATGCGTCCTCCCATACTTCGCCCAACACCAGAGCATCGGGACGCTCTTTAAGGGCTGCTTTCTTCAGCTCGACGAGAAAATCGTCAGGCAGCTCATCGGCTACATCGAGACGCCAGCCGCTC
>URWR01000190.1 GCA_900551595.1 uncultured Coriobacteriaceae bacterium | reverse complement strand
ACGCAGCGATCGAGCGCCCGCGAACAAGATGTGCGTTAGTTGCCGCAAGCAAACGAAGATGTAATTCAAGTGCATATACACGCTGAGCCGGCGTATGAAGTGTTGACTGCCCTGTACAGGCAAGGTTCTGTGCGTCTGCAAAAATCCAAGGATTTCCGTAGGTTCCTCGCGCTATAAAAGCAGCTGTACAAGCGGTTTCTTTGACCATACGAACCGCGTCTTGAGGGGTAAAGACATCTCCCGATCCAATGACAGGAATCTCTACTGCTCGTGCAACCTTATCTACAAGTATCAAATCGGAAGTGCCACGATAGAGCTGGGAGGCATAGCGACCATGAACCGCAAGGGCTGCCACTCCTGCATTTTCCAGGTGCTTTGCAAACTCCGGTCCCACCATTCGTTGGCTTGTGCGACCTATACGAATTTTTGCTGTTACCGGCACGTTCGTATGATGAGCTACAGCGCGGACAATCTCACAAGCCCGCTCAGGGTCATCTAAAAGTGCTGACCCTTCCCCTTTTCGCGTCACCTTAGGAACGGGACAGGCCATATTAATATCGATAAGCGCCAGACGCTCGCCCAGCCGCTCACTAATAAGAGTTGCAGCTTCGCTAAACTGCTCTGGTTTGCTACCAAACAATTGGACAGCAATATCGGGCTCAACCTCATCAGGTAAAACTAACGACCAGGTTTTTTCTCCCCCATAATGAATGCCTGCTACTGACACCATTTCGGTGTAGGCAAGACCTGCGCCTCCGGCTCGAGCCATAATGCGCCACGCTGCATCAGACACACCAGCCATTGGTGCCATAAGATATGGATTTCTGGCAAGACGCTCTGCGAAGGTAGCGCCCTCTGAAAAAGGTTGAAGCTCCTGAGAAAGACCAGCCTTTTGGCCATAGGTTGCAAGCAGCGTAGCAACAGAATGCTCCCGGCCCTTTGTCTCTGTCTCTAAGCTCACTCGTCTCCTACTTTCAGAACGGCAAGGAATGCCTCCTGTGGAACTTCCACCGTTCCAATGGCTTTCATGCGCTTCTTTCCTTCTTTTTGCTTTTCCAGCAATTTACGCTTACGAGAAATATCGCCGCCGTAGCACTTTGCTAACACGTCTTTGCGGACAGCTTTTACAGTGCTGCGAGAGATAATCTTATTGCCAATTGCTCCTTGAATAGGAACTTCAAACTGTTGGCGCGGAATGATCTCTTTGAGTCTGTCACACAAACCTCTCGCAAGTGAATATGCTTTATCGCGGTGAACGATGAAGCTCAGGGCATCTACCTCATCACCCGAAAGCAAAATGTCGAGCTTTACCAAATCGCTTGCACGATAGCAGCTGAAGTCATAGTCAAGACTTGCATAGCCTTTTGTTCGACTCTTAAGTTGATCAAAGAAGTCCAAAATGAGCTCGGCAAGCGGCATTTCAAAATGCATTTCCACCGACTTTGAAGAGAGGTGAATCATGTCACGCATCTCTGCTCGGTGATCTATGGCAAGCTGCATAACCGCACCGGTGTACTCGGGCGGCACAATTATTTTTGCATTGAGATAGGGCTCTTCAATACGATCAATTCGTGTGACCTCAGGTAAATCCTGAGGACTACGCACTTGCACCATTGTGCCGTCTGTTTTATAGACGTGATAATCCACGCTTGGGCTGGTAGCAATGAGATCTAAATTGAACTCGCGCTCAAGACGCTCTTTCACGACCTCCATATGGAGCAGTCCAAGAAAACCAACCCGAAAGCCAAAGCCTAAAGCAACCGATGTCTCAGGATCCCATACCAGAGAAGGATCATTTACTCGAAGCTTCTCTAAGGCATCCCGAAGGTTTTCATACTCTTTATTATCAACCGGGAAAAGACCTGTATAAACCATAGGTTTTGCCTCGCGGTAGCCCGGCAGCGCTGCTTTGCAAGGCCTATCGCGCAAGGTGAGCGTATCGCCCACACGCACTTTCGCCGGATCCTTAAGGCCAGTTACGACGAAACCAACCTCACCAACACTCAGCTCATCTACAAGCTGTTCGGCTGGACGTTTTACTCCCACGCCGTCAGCAAGAAACTCCTCGCCATTTTGCATCATGAGAAGGTTATCGCCCTTTTGCACACGCCCATCAAAGACGCGTACCGTAGCTACAACTCCTCGATACTCATCGAAGTATGAATCGAGAATAAGTGCTTTGAGCGGTGCCTCAGCATCACCTGTTGGAGGAGAGACGAGATAGACAATCGCCTCTAAGAGCTCATGAATACCTTCGCCTGTTTTTCCCGAAACGCAAACCGCATCATCAGCTGGAATAGCAAGCTCGTCTTCAATCTGAAGCTTTACCTCATCAGGTCGAGCGCTTGGTAAGTCAATTTTGTTAATCGCAGGAACAATGTCGAGGTTTGCATTCATAGCAAGATTTGCATTAGATACCGTTTGTGCCTCTACACCCTGCGTTGCATCTACAACGAGAACGGCACCCTCACAAGCTGCTAAAGAACGAGAAACCTCATACGTGAAGTCAACATGGCCAGGCGTATCAATAAGATTAAATTGATATAGCTGCCCATCGTCGGCTTCATACATAACGCGTACAGCGTTTGATTTGATGGTGATTCCTCGCTCACGCTCAATGTCCATGGAATCAAGCATCTGTGAAGAGAGATCGCGCTCCTCCACGGTATGAGTGAGCTCGAGAATACGATCGGATATGGTGGACTTCC
>URWR01000189.1 GCA_900551595.1 uncultured Coriobacteriaceae bacterium | reverse complement strand
CCGCCAGCCTCACGTACAAGCACATCAAGGCGCTCTAAACCCTCAGGTAAACCTGCTACAGAAGTTTGTTGAGCACTGTTGTAATTGACAGGCCAACAATCACCTGCCCGCTCGGCAAGCTCCTCAATGGTAGAGGCATCGAGCTTCACTACAGCACGCATACCACCAGGATTTTGCTCAGAAGCCTGAGCCATAAGCTCTCCGCGATGCCTGACAAGCGCAAAGCCCTCACTTAAGCTCAAAGCCCCAGCAAAGGTAAGCGCCGCAACCTCGCCAAGCGAAAAACCTGCTACAGCTTCCGGCTTGATGCCGCGCGCCACAAGGGCGCGCGCGCAAGCAAGGTCAAGTGCAAACACGCAAGGTTGCGTAT
Organism: uncultured Coriobacteriaceae bacterium; assembly: GCA_900551595.1. Lineage (GTDB taxonomy): Bacteria > Actinomycetota > Coriobacteriia > Coriobacteriales > Atopobiaceae > Coprovicinus > Coprovicinus avistercoris. Next base: position 2,413 of record URWR01000189.1, on the reverse strand, counting down.
TCTCGGTCTTCTGCAGGTCTTCTTTTGAGCCATCAAAGCACAGCTCGAGAAGACCAGGCATTTCATGATCGAGCGCATCCATCAACTCACGGACAGCAGGCTCACGATCGTAGAGACCCTTTCCCATACCAGGATGTTGAGCGCCCTGGCCGGAGAAGAGGAAGGCTACTTTACCCATTTACCTGCCTCCGAAAGAACTTTTTCTGCACCATCGAGAAGGTCATCAACAATGGCTGCAGCACTTTCGCGCTTCTTCACCATACCGGCGATCTGGCCAGCCATGAAGCTACCCTCTTCATAGTTGCCATCCACAGCCGCTTTACGAAGCGAACCGGCGCCAAGTTTACCGAGTTCCTCAGCTGAGACACCTTCACGCTCAAGACGGGCATACTTATTGGAAAACGGCGTCTTCAAACAACGAACCGCATGATCATCACGACGGCCTGTGACAATAGTAGAAATATCACCAGCCTTCAGAATGCGCTCTTTATACTCTTCGCTTACGGTGCACTCATCAGCAACTAAGAAACGTGTGCCAACTTGAACACCTACAGCGCCCAGCATAAATGCCGCAGCAACGCCACGACCATCAGCGATTCCGCCGGCAGCAATAACAGGAATGTTGACAGCGTCTACAACCTGAGGAACAAGTGTCATGGTTGTAAGATCGCCGACATGGCCTCCTGATTCTCCGCCTTCAGCTACCACAGCTGTTGCGCCAGCACGCTCTACCAAGCGAGCGAGAGCAACAGAAGCAACTACCGGCACAACCTTGATACCAGCCGGAACCCAGGTCTTCATGTATTTATTGGGAGTACCAGCACCTGTAACAACCACATCGACATGTTCATCAACAACTACCTGAGCAACCTCATCAACAAAGGGGCTCTGGAGCATGATGTTTACGCCAAAGGGTTTATCGGTGCGCTTACGGCACTCACGAATCTGGTTACGCAGCCACTCAGCATCGGCGTTCATAGCCGAAATAATGCCGAGGCCACCGGCGTTAGACACGGCGCTTGCCAGGCTTGCATCAGCAATCCAAGCCATACCGCCCTGAAAAACTGGCTTTTCAATTCCTATTGCATCACACAAAGGGGTACGAATCATGCCGCTTCCCTACTTCAACTCTTGTTGGTTTTCTTAGTTTTTCTCGGCGATAAGGCCGTCGACAATCTCGGCGAATTCACCAATGGTGGCAGGCTTGGCATCTGGATCGATCTCGATGTCAAACTCAGTCTCGCAGGTCATGACTGCCTCGACGACAGCCAGAGAATCCAGGCCAGCCTCTTCGAGAGTGGTCTCGGGGGTAAGCTCGCCCTCAACACCGTCCTGCTCGCGAAGGATCTCACAAATGCGCTCAAAGGTGGACTGATCTGCCATTGTTGACTCCTGTTCCGGGGCCCTGCCCCTGTCGTGTACAGCAACGCCGGGTGCGCCACTGTTGAACCCTAATTAGTCGGATAAATCTGAAGGTGTTTTGGCAAGCGTTGCTGCACCAGCACTCTTTTCGTCCCACTGCAACAAACAAGAACCAGTTGTAAGGCCAGCGCCAAAACCAACCATTGCAACGTACTCTCCAGCAGCAAGCTCTCCTGTACGAACAAGTTTGTCCAGTGCCAAAGGAATGCAAGCACTCGAGATGTTGCCGGTATCTGCCAAGGTGCGAACAACACGATCGCCATCTATGCCCAATCGCGTGATAGCCGAATCGAGAATGCGCCCATTGGCCTGATGGAATACAAAATGATCGATATCTTGAGGAGTAATGCCTGCATCTGCAGCAAGCTTACGAACCTCTTGCACAATAGAAGTCACACCATACTTAAACACTTCTCCACCATGCATAGAGAGTGTGCAGGGTCGTGGCTCCGAGACATTGAAAGGACTTGATCCAGAAAGACCTGGCACCTCAAGCACCTCAAGATCAGGTTTTGTAGATAGGTGAACCGAAATAAATCCTTCGCCACCGTCGCCAAGCACAGCTGCCGATGCGCCATCACCAAACAATACGCAGGTGGACCTATCATGCCAGTCCATAAGACGCGTATAGCGTTCAGCGGCTACAACCAACACTCGACGAGCGCGACCGCGTGCGAACCAGCCGTCGGCAACATCAAGGGCAAAAATGAAGCCCGCACATGCAGCAGCAACATCGAACGAAGGACAGGCAGCACCAATGCGCTCGCCAACAGCTGTTGCCTGAGCGGGAACAATATGGTCGGGAGATGTCGTTGAGCAGACAATTAAGTCAAGCTCCGATGCATCAACGCCGGCGTAAGACAAAGCCTCTTCAGCAGCGCGAGTAGCCAAGTCGTCAAGCGAATCGGTGGTGCATACATGACGAGTCTTAATGCCAGTTCGCTGGCTGATCCACTCGTCAGAGGTATCTAAGAACTCAGACAAATCATCA
>URWR01000188.1 GCA_900551595.1 uncultured Coriobacteriaceae bacterium | reverse complement strand
TTTAGAAACGCATTTTTCTGGGGTCCATTCCCATTTGACGCATCATGGATTGCATGGCACGACGATCCATACCCTTACCTTTGCGTCCGCGTTTACCACGTCCGCCCATCGCATCACCTGCAATCGCACGCATCTTGCCCATCATACGGTTCATCTCGCCCCATTGCTTAATGAGTGCGTTTACCTCTTGCACTGTTCTTCCAGAACCCTTGGCAATACGCTTACGACGCTGACCATTAATAATCTTTGGACGCAAGCGCTCTTCTTTTGTCATTGAGTGAATCATCGCTTCGATGCGAGTGAGAGCTTCGTCGTTTACAGAAGTTCCTTGCTGCGACATAGCACGATCCACACCAGGAATCATAGAAGCGATCTTTGCAAGTCCGCCCATGCGTCTAATTTGTTGCATCTGGCTGAGCATGTCATCCATGGTGAAGCCTTCACGCAGCATTCTCTCTGCTGCTGCCGCCTCTTCTTCACTCGCTGTCTGCTGAGCCTGCTCAATAATGCCGTACACATCGCCCATGCCGAGGATGCGCTTAGCCATGCGATCGGGATGGAACACCTCAAGAGAATCGGGCTTCTCTCCCATTGAAACAAATTTAATTGGCTTACCGGTTACCGCACGCACAGAGAGTGCACCGCCGCCACGTGCATCACCATCAAGCTTGGACATGATGACGCCATCAAAATCAACGCGGCGTGCGAATTCCGTAACAACATTAACGATATCCTGACCTGTCATGGCATCAACAACCATGAGTACTTGATCAGGTTTAACAGCCGCTTTGATCTCCTCGGCCTCACGCATCATGTCTTCGTCAACTTGCAAACGACCAGCCGTATCGACAATAACAATATCGTTGAGATGATCTATTGCTTCACGAACAGCATCCTGTGCAATAGCAACAGGATGGGCACCATCACCGCGAAAGACTGAAACACCAATTTCGCCGCCAAGCGTTGCAAGCTGATCCGCAGCAGCAGGACGATACGTATCGCAGGCAGCAAGCAAGGGGCTATGTCCCTGGCTCTTGAGAAGATAAGCAAGTTTTACTGCAGCCGTTGTTTTGCCTGAACCCTGCAAACCCACGAGCATAATGACATTGGGTGTGCGGTTCTGCATGAGCGTAAGACGCGATTCGGTAGAACCGAGGAGCTCAGTAAGCTGATCGAGTACGATTGCTACAACATTTTGAGCGGGTGTCAGGGAGTCAAGCACCTCTGATGTCAGACAGCGCTCTTTACAATTCGCAACAAACTGTTTGACAACCTTGAAGTTTACATCGGCTTCCAAAAGCGCCATGCGAATCTCTCGCATGGCAGAAGTAATATCAGCCTCAGTAAGGCGTCCTTTTCCCCTGAGACCGTCGAATGCGTCCTGAAGTCTATCCGAAAGGTTGTTAAACATCGCGCTTACGCTCCCTCACCGACAAGCGCCTCGCTAAATGCAAGGGCATCGAAAGTCTGCAAATCTTCAATGCTCTCGCCCACTCCAATACGGTAGATAGGCAAGTTCAGTTGGTGTGCAATAGCAACCGCAATACCACCCTTGGCGGTACCGTCAAGTTTAGTAACGATAAGCCCGTCTATATCCAAGGCCTCATTAAACTCTTTTGCTTGAGACAAGCCATTTTGACCAGTTGTGGCATCGATAACCAATACGACAGAGACCGGCATAGTGGCGCGTTTACGCGTAACTGATACAACTTTTGCTAGCTCACGCATAAGTTCAGGAGAAGTATGAAGGCGTCCTGCTGTATCTATCAGCACAAGATCGGAAGACCGTTTTTCCGCTTCTTCCAGCACGTCATAGCACACACTTGCAGGATCTGCACCACGATCGCGAGTAATCATCTCTACGCCAGCACGTTCACTCCACACCTGAAGCTGCTCGATGGCAGCAGCGCGGAACGTATCAGCCCCTCCGATAAGCACGCGATGGCCTTCAGATTGAGCAACGCCCGCAAGCTTTCCAACAGTTGTTGTTTTACCGGCACCATTGATACCTACAAACAGCACGCAACTGGGAAGATCCTCAAAAGGATCGCGCTCGGGAACAGGAAAGAGCTCTGCGATACGCTGTGCGAGCACACGACGAATTTGCTGAGGAGTTCTCAGTCCTTCACGAGCGGCACAATCCCTTACCGCATCACTCACTTCGAGCGCAGCCTCAGCGCCCATATCTCCCAAAACTAGTGTGTCGGCAAGATCATCCCAAAATTCCTCGTCAACCTCGCCACCCATATAGAAGATCTCATTAAGCGCTGCACGAGAACGCTCAAGTCCACGCTTAAGGCGCTCCTTCAAACCTATACCCATCAGGCGTCTACCACCTTTCCGGTTGTATGATCAAGACGCTGTGATACAACACGACTCACACCATCTGCTTGCATAGAAACACCATAGAGCACATCTGCCTGTTCCATGGTTCTTCTCTGGTGAGAGATCACGATAAGCTGTGTTGTTTCCTTTAAACTCTCAATCGCACCCAACAACTTATCAAGATTGGAATCATCGAGCGCTGCCTCAACCTCGTCAAATACGTAAAACGGAACCGTGCGCGTCCGATATACCGCAAAGAGCAAAGCAAGGGCAGTAAGTGACTTCTCGCCACCGCTCATGAGAGTCATTTTAGCCAGTCGTTTACCACGCGGTTGTGCAACGATTTCAATGCCAGTCTCTGAGGGGTGATCGGGATCAGTCATCTCAAGATTTGCCCTACCTCCGGGGAAGAGAAGAGCAAAAACTTCTTGGAAGTTTTTATCAACTTTTGCAAACGTTTGCAAAAACTGATTGC
>URWR01000187.1 GCA_900551595.1 uncultured Coriobacteriaceae bacterium | reverse complement strand
TCTGGCTGCCGGAAGCGTATCGCTTATGACCGTCTTGCTCCTTGTGATGATTGTGGAGGCAGTGGCGTTGCCGAAGGGGGCAGCGTGGAAACCTGCCCGCGCTGCCATGGTACCGGTACGGTTGTAACGGTTCAACGTACGATTCTTGGCCAAATGCAATCGAGAACTACCTGCCCAGAGTGTGGTGGTACCGGCCATGTTGTTACTCATCCCTGCGAGACATGCTCAGGGCAGGGACGTACCCCTTCTCGCGAGACTATTGAGGTTGAGGTGCCTGCCGGCATTCATACTGGTCAAACTATTACGATTGCCGGTCGTGGTGAAGCCGGTGTGCGCGGTGAACGCTCAGGCGATCTTGTCGTAAGCATCATAGTTGAAGAGGATGAACGCTTTAAACGCCAAGGTGACGATCTTTTCTGCACAGCACGTATTGATGCTTTAGAGGCAATGGTTGGAACAAGTATTGAAATAGAAGGCATTCTTAAGGACGAACGCGTTGAAGTCGATATTCCAGCAGGATGTCAATATGGGCAGGAAATTAGGGTAGAGCGCTATGGTATGCCGCGGCAGAATAGCTCGGCTCGTGGCTCCCTTCATGTTGTGGTTGATGTTGTGATTCCGACTGACCTTACTGTCGCCCAACGTGAACTTGTGCAGGACCTTGTGAGAGAGCGCGCCGATGTTGCCTCACTTGTGGACGATGATCATCGTTCAAGCAAACGGCGTCCCCGCCGCAAGCCTCGCCCTCGTAAAGGTGGACGTAAGTGACTGAGCAGATAAGACCAAAAGTAGCCTTTATCAATCTTGGATGTCGTGTAAATCGCGTTGAGATCGACGGTATTGCTCAAGAGTTGGAGTCTGCTGGGTGTGAGCCGGTTGATGCTTCTGAGGCGGATCTTGTCGTCATTAATACCTGCGCTGTTACCGGTGAAGCGGAGGCAAAAGCTCGTAAGGCTGTTCGTCGCGCGGCATCACTTGCGAAGAAGCCTGTAGTTATTGCCACCGGTTGCGTTGTTACTCTTTTTGCTGATGAGCTTTCACGTCTTGCTGACAACGTGATTGTTGAGCCAAATAAGGCTAAGGTTGCCTCGCGCGCTCTTGAGCTTTTGGGTTGGAATTGTACCTCTCAGGTTGCCTGGGAGTCGGGCGTCCTCACTCCAACCGGTAGAGTGAGACCAGGTATCAAAATCCAAGATGGTTGTGATAACCGTTGCACGTATTGCATTGTTTGGCGGGCACGTGGTGCTTCTCGGTCTGTTGCAGCCTCCGAAGTGGTGAGGCAGGTACAAAAAGAAATAGAGCACGGTGTGCAGGAAGTTGTACTTACCGGTATTAACCTTGGACGCTATGAAGACACCTCTGAGAAGTCCACAATACAATTGCCGGAGTTGCTCAAGATTCTGCTTGAAGACACCAGTATTGGTCGTATTCGACTTTCTTCAATTGAGCCACAGGATATAACCCCTGCGCTTCTCGATTGCATAGCAACATCTGAAGATCGTATCGCGTCTTTCCTGCATATTCCTCTTCAGTCCGGTTGTGAAGCTACTCTTCGTCGAATGGGGCGCGCTTGTTCAGCTGAACGTTATGAGCGAGTCGTTATGGATGCATATGAACGCATAGACGGATTAGCTCTGGGTTGCGATCTCATCGTTGGTTTTCCTCAGGAATCCGATGAGGAATTCGAGGAGAGCATTTCGTTTTGTGAGCGTATGAGATTCAGCCGTATGCATGTATTTCGTTATTCGAAGCGCCCAGGCACTATTGCCGCCTCTATGTCAGGACAAATTGATCCCAAAATTTCGGCTGAGCGAGCACGTCGTGCACGTGAGCTTGCTGTACGACTTCGCCATGAAGCGGCTTTGGCACGCGTTGGTCATGATGAACTGGTTTGCATTCAAACTCCTGGCCAAGGAGTTTCCGGTGGTCTTTTCGATGTTCAAGTATCACATGTAGAGGTTGGCCAACTTGTTTACGCCCACGTTAAGAGCTGTGCCGGCGATCTTCTCGATGCGCGTGAAGAGAAGGAAGACGGGGTATGATAGACAATAATGTCTCAGGGGCGCCTGGTATGGAACAGCATGAGCGGGGGACTATGGAGCCTACACAAGTTCGCCTTACCATTCCTGATTCTGTGGATCTTACTGCGCTGATGGGTCCTGCAGATGCTTTGTTGCGGCGTATTGAGGCATCGTTTGACGCTATTGTTACGGTGCGAGGCAATCAGATTTCTTTGGTGGGCTCTGCCGATGAAGTTGATGCGTTAACGCAGGTATTTTCCCGTTTGGTGAGATTGGTTTCTGCAGGTGAGATGCCTACGGTATCCGATGTGGATCTTCTTGTGGAGCAGGCAAGAGCAGGCGCTACTCCTTCAGTGAGTCTGACCGATGATATTTTACTTACGTATCGCGGGCGTGCGGTGAGGCCAAAAACCTCAGGACAAAAGCGCTATGTAGATGCAATTCGACAAAACACCATTACTTTTGGTATAGGCCCAGCTGGAACTGGTAAAACCTACTTGGCCATGGCTATGGCAGTTGCTGCGCTCAAACGGCGTGATGTTGGCCGTATTGTGCTTGCTCGTCCGGTGGTAGAGGCTGGTGAATCACTGGGCTTTTTACCGGGAACGCTTGAAGAGAAGCTCGATCCTTATGTTCGTCCTCTGTATGACGCTCTGTTTGATATGACGGATATGGAGCGTGCTAACGAACTGATTGAGCAGGGCGTTATTGAAATAGCTCCCCTCGCTTTTATGCGAGGACGAACCTTTAACGATGCGTTTGTTATTCTTGACGAAGCGCAGAACACTACGCCTGAACAAATGAAGATGTTTTTGACCCGTATGGGTGTGGGCAGCAAAGTGGTGGTGACAGGTGACGTC
>URWR01000186.1 GCA_900551595.1 uncultured Coriobacteriaceae bacterium | reverse complement strand
CTGTTTTACCCTGGAGTCAGACCTTAATCAGGGATTAAAAATCTGCTGCTCCTTCAGAAGCCATCCAGTCATTTACAAAAGCCCCGTAAGTTCCAGCAATAATGGCCTTACGTGCACGGCGCATAAGATCGAGTAGGAAATAAATGTTATGCATAGAAAGAAGGATACCGCCAAGCATTTCTTTCTGATTAACCAGATGGTGTATGTAAGCTCGCGTATAGCCTCCCGTGCATACAGGACAGGTGCAGGCAGAGTAGAGTGGACCAGCATCTTTCGTAAAACGAGCATTTTTAAGGTTGAGACGACCCTCGGAAGAAAAGGCAGTTCCCATACGAGCGGTTCGAGTAGGAAGAACACAGTCAAACATGTCTACTCCTGCTGCAACTGCCCTTACAAGTGTAGTGGGATTACCAACTCCCATAAGGTAGCGTGGCTTTGCCTTGGGCATATGTTCAGAAACAAGTGGCTCAAGGGTCTCAAACATCGTTTCGTGATCCTCGCCCACAGAATAACCGCCGATACCATAGCCGGGGAAATCACCACAAGATTCCAGATGAGCAAGACTGCGGAGACGTAGATCCAAATGCATACCGCCTTGCACAATGCCAAAAAGTGCCTGATCTGGACGGGTGTGTGCTTTATAACAGCGGTCCGCCCACATACTTGAAAGTTCCACCGCACGCTCAACAAATGAACGCTCAGCAGGATAGCCAGGACACTGATCGAGCTGCATGCAGATATCTGATCCGAGCTGCTCTGCTATAGCCATATTGTCTTCAGGTGTCCAACTCACCCACGAGCCGTCATAATCAACCGCCCTAAAACGAACCCCTTCGTCAGAAAGCTTAAAGAACTCACCGTGGCTAAACACCTGGAAGCCACCGGAATCCGTAAGAATTGGGTGATGCCATTGCATAAAATCGTGCAAACCACCGAGGTTATCAATGAGCTCAGAACCAGGGCGCATAGAAAGATGATAGGTATTTGCCAGAATGATTTGTGCTCCGAGCTGCTCAAGTGTTTGTGGTAACAAGCCTTTTACCGTTGCTTTTGTGCCAACAGGCATAAAAATTGGCGTTTCTATATCGCCATGCGCTGTATGAAAGACACCTGCACGCGCATGCGTTGTAGGATCCTCAGCAACTATGTCATACGAAAAAAGCTTAGTGTCCATACACTCCCCGTTCAGGCCTCGTACTATCCATCGGTCTTTATCCGAGCAATTTTTTATCTAGGTATTCTAGCAATGAAAATGAGTCTCAACGGTTCGTACACAGACGACGGACCAAGCACCCGCGCTTATCATTCTTATTGAGGCATACAAAAAAGCCTGATGCCAAAGGGCACCAGGCTTTGATCTTCTAAAGCGCTAAAAGCTACGCTTACTCGCCAAAACCGCTGTCGATAAGGGCGATAAGGGCGTCGAGGGCCTCCTGCTCATCAGGACCATCGCAGGTAACCTCGACGGTGGTGCCGGTGCCAAGACCAGCAGCAAGGATCATCATGATGGACTTGGCGTTGGCGCCAGCGCCGTCCTTGTTAACATCTTTAATAGTGATGTCGCACTGATACTTCTTTGCCTCCATTACGAAAGCAGAAGCAGGACGAGCGTGCAGTCCAGTTGCGTTGATGATGGTGGTCTGCTTAGAAACCATAATGCACTCCTTCTCAATGTGAACGAAACGACGCAATGCGTTTGCTATGAAGTACATCCTAGCAGACATATCTTTACCGATACGTGACATCATCCATGAGTGTGCATGTGAAAACCATTATCAAAGGTAAAATCATAAAATAGAGAATGATGTCAGAAAGAACTTTATGCCTGTACGGAGGATCGGCATGGACAAAACAACTGACGACAGACATCAGACAGACCAAACCGATGAGCTTACAGAGCTAGTAGATAGTGATACAACCAGCACCACCGAAGACAATGCTTCCAAAGACTCTTCCGAGCAGCCACAACGTCGCCGAGCGGGGCGTGGAAGTGTAGCTGAAGCTTTTGCACAGAGCGCCTCAGAGGGAGCGAGTACCTTTGTAGAGGGTTTTTCTGCTATTCGAGATGTACGCCGTGCTTCTCGACAAGCAGCAGCAGCTCGAGATCGTCTCGAAGAGCTCTCTTCTGAATTGGATGAGGCACTCCAGGAGCTTTCCCACCGAACTGACGTAGCAGCCCGACATGATGAAATTCTTAAAGAGCAGACAAAAGAACTTAATTCAGCTAAACATGCTCGCAAACGTGCCGAGAAACGCGTCGATGAGCTTCAAAAGCGCCATGATGAGCTTCAGGATGAACTCGATCAGCTCAAAAAGCGTCATGAGGAAGAACTCAGGCCTTACAAGAATCTTATGGATACAACACGTGGACGCGCTGACGATGCTGCCAAGGCACTCTCAGAAGTTCGCCGAGCGGTTAAGAATGCAGAAAACCAAGTAAATGACGCAACAAATCGTCGAGATGCACGTCTTGAATCCTGCCGCCAGGCAGTTGAAAATGCCCGTCAGCGTATGGATAAACTCAATGAAGAGTTGAAAAGCCTTGGCCATAGCACAAACTCAAAAAGAGCCCGTGAAGAAATTCGCGAAGCGCTCGATAATGAGCAGGCTTCTCTTTTAGCTGCCCAAACTGAGCTTGAAGCTGCCGACGCAGAAACAAAGCGTTCACTCGAAAATGCACAGACGCATCTCTTCACCCAGAAGCAATCGCTCGATCTTGCCGAAAAGCAACATGAATCCGCCAAGTCACAAGCTCAGCAGCGCAAAAGTGAATATGAGAAGCTTCATAAAGACGCTCAAGCCGCCGAGCGTGAGCTTGATAACAAACTAACAGATGTGACTGACGATCTTCACCAGGCAGAACGTGAAGTAAAGGACGCAGATCAGCGCTCAACAGAAGCTCAAGCGCTCATTGATGAGGCA
>URWR01000185.1 GCA_900551595.1 uncultured Coriobacteriaceae bacterium | reverse complement strand
GTTATCGACAAGGACATGGCAGCCGAGCTTCTTGCTGAGGATTGCGACGCAGACGTGCTCTTCCTTCTCACTGCTGTAGAGCATGTTGCCGTGAACTTTGGTAAGCCCGATCAGCGCGATTTGGATGAGATTACCGCTGATGAAGCTCAGCGTCTTGCTGATGCAGGCGAATTCGGAAAGGGTTCTATGGAGCCCAAGGTTCGTGCGGCCATTAAGTTTGTAAACTCTCGTAAGGGCAGGCTCTGCATTATCGGTTCGCTCGATAAGGCATCAGAAACCATGTCTGGCCTTTCAGGAACACGCATCATTTCCGCATAAGCGTTTATAAAAGTTCTCGGTGTGTCAAGCTGTTTGCTTGGCACACCGAGAATGCTTCAAGGCAGCGCTCAAAATCTGCCTTTATAAGGCTCCCTCATACACAAAGTAAGAAAATGTGCGATCGGCATCGTCGTCTGGGAGCATAAGCGTATCTTCGGCAATGCGCGCAAGACCAATATGCTCGTAAAATTGCCAATCGCATCCTTCGTCTGTGGATAGGCGATAACGGGATGCTCCGGCAGCCTTTATAAGAGAAAGGCCGGCCTGCATAAGGCGGCGTCCAAGGCCAAGACCGCGTGCTTCAGGTGACAAAACGAGAAGCTGAAGAATGCCTACAGAGGCTCCATCATCCTCGAGCGTGCGATTCATGAGCACATCTTCGGCAGCACAAATGGGATCGGGACAAGCGCTTGCGGCATCTAAGGTCTGAGCTTGTTCTACAAAAGCAGCATGGCGCTTTTCCCACACTTCGGCATCAAGAGCCCCGCCAAAATTCGCATCGCCTTCAGCTGTTGTAGGCAGCGTAAGATCGGATGTGAGTTTCACAAGGCACAGGCCGAGTGGTTTTGATTGCTCAGCAACAATGCCCCAGGTCGCTTCCGACAAATGGTGAGAAAGTTCCTCAGATCCTTGCAGAAGAGAGAGCTCACGATCGCTCTCGGAGTGCCACAAATTTGCAAGCAACTCGGCAAATGACGCGAAGTCACTCTCATCGAAAGGCCGCAGCACCATAGCGCTCTGGGATGGGTCGGTTGTTGTCATACATACCTCCAAAAATTTCGGTATACATGCTGTTTAACGCAACTTAGGGATGTTTAAGCCCGCTGTCAGATGCTATCGTGTTTGTGTGTACAACCCAACCCCTCAATAGGGTTGGCTGTCGATACTTTTCTGTAAGAACTCAAAGGAGGGTCCATGGCGGCAAGCCCCATTAGGCGCGCACTCGTGTCGGTAACCGACAAGACCGGCGTCGTCGAATTTGTCAAAGCTCTTGAGGACGAGTTTGGTGTCGAGGTGATTTCTACTGGTGGTACTGCTCGCGCGCTCGAAGAGGGCGGCGTCCATGTGGTGCCCATTGAGCAGTACACGGGCTTTCCTGAGATGATGGACGGACGTGTAAAAACACTCCATCCCAAGGAGCACGGTGGCTTGCTTGCAAGGCGTGACAATCCCCAGCACATGGCAGAGGCAGAAGCTCATGGTATTGGCATGATTGACCTTGTTTGTGTCAACTTGTATGAGTTTGAAAAAACGGTTGCTGCGCCCGACGTTACGTTTGCCGATGCTATTGAGCACATTGATATCGGCGGCCCTTCGATGCTGCGCTCAGCAGCTAAAAATGCTGAGTCGGTAACGGTGGTGTCTGACCCTGCAGACTACGACACCATTCTTGCCGAGATGCGTGCAAACGATGGCTGCACCACTCCTGAACTGCGCCGTCGCCTTCAGCTCAAGGTGTACCAGACCACGGCTCACTATGATGCGGCTATTGCTGCCTGGCTTGCAAAGCGCTTTGATGCAGAGTTTGCAGAGAACACTGAGGGTGCTCCCGCTGAGATAGATCTTTGTCTCGAGAAGGCTCAGGATTTGCGCTACGGCGAGAATCCCCAGCAAGAAGCTGCGGTGTATCGCTTCACGGGTGACTTTGCAGATATGGGAACTTCTGAGCATCCGCTCGTTGGTGCCCAGCAGATTCAGGGCAAGCCGCTTTCGTACAACAACTTCCTGGATGCCGATGCCGCATGGAACCTGGTTCGTGAGTTCGATGATCCGGCATGCGTTATCCTCAAGCACCAAAACCCCTGCGGCTCTGCTGTGGCAGAGGACGTTACCGCTGCCTATGACCGCGCTTTTGCCTGCGACCCGAAGAGCGCCTTCGGCGGCATTATTGCGTGCAACCGCGAGGTTCCCTATGAGCTGGTAGAGCATTTCGCAGACGAGAATAAGCAGTTTGTCGAGGTTATCATTGCCCCGTCGTTCTCAGAAAAAGCGCTTGAGCGTATGGCCAAGCGTCCCAACCTCCGTGTGCTTGCAACCGGTGGAGCAGGTGGACATGCTCGCTATGAGCTGCGTTCGGTAGATGGCGGCATGCTGGTTCAAAACGTGGATAGCGTAAGCGAGGATCCAGCCGCCTTTACGTGCCCAACTGAGCGTAAGCCTACGCCTGAGGAAATGGACGAGCTTATGTTCGCATGGCGCGTCTGCAAGGGCGTGAAGTCCAACGCTATTCTCATCTCCAAGGGCAAAGCTGGTATCGGCATGGGTCCTGGCCAGCCAAATCGTGTTGATTCGGCACTCCTTGCGTGCGAGCGTGCCGATGAAGCATGCGAGCGTATGGGCGTTGAGAAGGGCGGCTATGCCTGCGCTTCTGATGCCTTCTTCCCGTTCCGCGACAATGTGGATACGCTTGCCGAGCACGGTGTGACCTGCATCATTCAGCCGGGCGGATCTAAGCGCGATGATGAGAGCATTGAGGCTTGCAATGAGCATGGCATTGCCATGGTGTTTACTGGTCATCGCCACTTCCGCCACTAATGGCGTCCAAGGCGTGCTAACGTAGGCATCTCTCGTAATGAGGGCGGGGTCTTGGGCCCCGCCTTTTTTATC
>URWR01000184.1 GCA_900551595.1 uncultured Coriobacteriaceae bacterium | reverse complement strand
AAATCGTCGACTCGGATGACTGGGTGGATGGTGCTGCGCTCGCTGAGTTGTTAGAAAAATTAAGACGTTTTGTCTTTTTGGCCTTGCCGGTTGATCTTGTAATTACTAACTACGTGCATGAGCACGTTGCTGATGGTAAGCAGAGCATTGTTGATTTTCGCTATGCGCTTCCACGCAATAAGGTGATTGGGTGGGACAAGATCGGCAGCTTTAATATGGCGCAGTATCTGCTTATGCATGCGCTGTGCTATCGCACTGAAATCTTGCGCCAAGGCGGTTTGCCACTCCCAGCTCATACCTTCTATGTAGACAATATCTATGCGTATGTTCCTCTGCCACGCTGCCGATCGCTCTATTACCTTGATGTTGATCTTTATCGGTACTTCATTGGGCGTGAAGATCAATCGGTTAACGAGAGCATTATGGTTTCTCGAGTCGATCAACATATCCGTGTCACTCGCATTATGATGCATGCGTACCATATCCACGATGATGTTGAGCAGCCTCGTTTACGCAGGTACATGTATAACTACTTCACCCTCATGATGGCTGCAGCTTCAGTGTATTCGCGCATCTCTGATAAACCCAACGCTATGGATGAATGTGAAGCCCTTTGGGATGAACTTAAGGCCTATGATGAGCGTATGTATCGTCGTGCTCGACATGGCGCAATGGGTGTCGCAACAAATCTGCCCACTGACGTGGGCAGAAAAACAACCATTGGCATCTATCGCGTGGCTCAGCGTTTATATCGGTTTAACTAGACAAGTTATACATCGCACGCTGCAATAAAGCCGTATGACGAAAATGCTTGTCGTGCTCCATCAACAATTGCGCTTTCAAGAGCGTTTTGAGCAAGCGCGCCAACCACATCGACATCGGCTGGTATCTCACCTGTAGCCATGACAAAGATGGTGTCACCATCATTTGTGGTGTGTGTTGGCACTATGGCATGCGCATAGGCATCTGCCGCCATTTGAGCTACTTTGGTTGCCTGGGCTTTTGTAAGCTTTGCATTGGTGACAATACAAGAAATAGTAGTATTAGTGCGCTCTAAGGGCATAGAAGCCGTTTGGTCTAAGAGTGCTGCTAATGAAGCACCCTGTGGCAGGTTGGTTTTTTCATCACGCATTCCGGCTATCCAGGTACCCGTAAAGGGATCGCGAATATCACCAACAGCGTTTACTGCTGCGATAGCACCACAAACCAATCCGTTGGGTCCTTGAGATACTGCTTCACCTAAACCGGATTTCATGGCACGCTCAGGGCCTGCAAGCTTACCAACGGTGCAGCCGGTACCAGCGCCTACACACCCACGCTCAAGTGGAGATGGAGGATTTTCTCGACTGAGTGCAGTTCGACAGGCAAGTTCGCCGTCTTCTCGTGTGGGATGAGCGTGTGCATCTCCGCACGCTAAGTCAAACAGACATGCACCACTTACAATGGGCACTACACCAACACCTACATCAAGGCCAATGCCTTGGCGTGCTAGTTCATTTGCAACGCCACAGGAAGCCTCGAGTCCAAAGGCACTGCCGCCAGATAGAACAACCGCATGTAGCACATCTACTGTCTCTTCAGGGCGTAATAAATCGGTCTCTCGTGTTGCAGGGGCTCCGCCGCGCACATCGACACCACCGGTTGCTCCTGCAGGGCAAATAATAACGGTGCAGCCTGTTGCTCTTTCGGAATTTGTTGTATGTGCAGCGAATATTCCAGGTATCTGCGTAATACTTTCGATGGAATTAGGCATGTATGCCTCCCAAACAGCTCAGAATAAACGGAGATTCACAACGAGAATAACGTTCCAAGAGTAAGTCAAGTTCGCGAACTGTTCGGGCGAGAGGAAGTCCTACGACAGTGAAATAATCACCATCAATCGTATCTACGAGCAAAGATCCTCGGCCCTGTATGCCGTAAGAGCCAGCCTTATCAAAAGGCTCGCCGCTTGCAATATATGCTTCGATAACTGCATCTGAAAGAGGATAGAAAGAAACATGCGCTGTTTCTACGAACGTTGTTTCGGCAAGGAATTTTGGAACGGTTTCATCTACAAGAACAATGCTGACGCCGGTAGAAACGGTATGCGTGTTACCAGATAAGAGATGAAGCATAATACGTGCTTGATCTGGATCTTTAGGCTTCCCAAGTTCACGGCCATTGAAGGCCACCGTAGTGTCAGCAGCAATAATAATATCGCCTGGTTGTGCATCGCCATTCTCGAGAGCAGCATGAGCTTTTATATGAGAAAGACGTGATACAAGCTCTTGTGGTGACTCATTTTCGAGAGGAGTTTCGTCAACTGCTTGTGGTTTCACCGAAGGTACTACGCCAACAGTTCGAAGCAGCGCCTCTCGTCGAGGGGAACCAGAAGCTAGAAGGACATGTTTCATGAATGAGATCTCCTGTTGGAACGGACTAAGTGAGTAACCGTCTCTACATGAAAAGTTTGCGGGAATAAATCTACCGGAGTTATTGATGCAATATCGAACGCACCGTTTAAACGAAAACGGGCAAGATCTCGCGAAAGCGTTGCGGGATCACAGGAAACATACGCTATTGCACGTGCTGGTTGTTCGCAGAGCAATTCAACCACTTGTTCGGACAGACCAGAACGAGGCGGATCAACAACGATAATATCTGCCTCATCATCCGGAAATTCCCGTCCTGCATCGCCACCCTGAGCATCAACATTTGTAAGGTTTGCCGTTTCTAAATTCCGTCGTAAATCCCGCACAGCAGGACCGTAGCTCTCTACGGCATAGACAAAATCACATGTTTGGGCAAGCGGCAGGGTAAACGTTCCAGCCCCAGAATAGAGATCCATTGCAATGTCTTCAGCAGTGGGCTGAAGAGCATCGATAACTAAGGATATGAGTTGTTCTGCACCAGCGGTATTAACCTGGAAAAACGAAGGAGCTGAGA
>URWR01000183.1 GCA_900551595.1 uncultured Coriobacteriaceae bacterium | reverse complement strand
TCCTTATTAACGATATTGGAACGGTTATTGGTTCCCATACTGGTCCGGGTACTGTTGCGCTGTTCTTTATGGGTGATGAACGCGAGTAGAACAAAGGGCGCCAAGAGCATACAGGCAAGATAAAACCCACCACACGTTGAAAGGCGCGTGGTGGGTTTTGCTGTACAGCACTAAAACATGCGAGGTGCTTACTGTTTCTGTGGGAAACGCAGGCTTGTGAGCGCACTATAGTCCACAGGGGCGGTAGAAGGGTTCATCTCACCAGGGGCAAACCAATCCAACGCACAATCAATCCAGGCGTTCCAGAAGGGCCATTCGTGTGCTCCAATGTCAGGCTCCCAGTAGGTAACATCGAAGTTGCAACTACGAAGCAGCTCTACAAAGTCGCGATTGCATTGGCAGAGACTGTCATGTGCGCCACACGCAACGTAGAAATTGGGTTTGGGTAAATCAGGGTCTTCGCGGAAGCGTTCTGCCATAGCGGCATAGTCTTTCTCCGAGCCCAAAACGGTATCGATGTCTCCAAAGAATCGCTCGTAATAGCGTTTCTTATGAGGGGAGTGTGATTCTACAGCCTCCAGGACTCTGTCGCGCATAAATGCACCGGAAAGCGCAATGATATTGCCAAAACGATCGGGTCTGAGCAGGCCGTTTATTACAGCGGTGTATGCACCAATAGAAATGCCTGCAAGCGCAGTATCTTGTCGTTTAGAGGAAAGCGGCAGCAGGCGGCGTGTAAAGTCGACAAGCTCTTCTGAGATAAATTTGCCATGGTACTCATCTATCTCGGGCTTGTTGAGATATAGACCATCTTCACCCGAAGGCATAATAAGAGCGATATCGCGGGCCTCTGCCGTTTCTACGACATGGGTTTTATCAATCCAGTCGTAGTCCTGCCCGAACAGTCCATGGAGAAGGTAGACCGTGCGATACGGCCCTCGTCTCCCTTTGGCAAGGCGATCGCCATCCATTTTATCTGCGGGGATCACCGCCGTGACAATCACATTGCGATCGAGGTAGTTGGAGTGGAAGTCAATTCTGAGGAGTGCCATGAGGTTCACACCTCCGTGCCCTTGCTAGTCTTTCGGAAGCCAATCTAATGCGCGTGGAAGCGCTTCGTTCCAGTAGTTCCAGTCGTGTCCGCCTTGATCCTCGGAATACGTAACGTCAAGTCCGATACCACGGATCCTATCCACCATGATGCGGTTGGCTTCGAGGAGGGGATCCTGATTGCCGCAGGCAACATAGAGACGAGGGCGTGGTCGGTCGCAGTAAACAAGATCCGCGGCGAGACGCACAGGGTCTTTATCACTGTTTGCAACTTTGTGTAAGTCGCCAAAATTGCTTTCCAAAAACGATCTTCTTAAGAAGAAGAGGTTATCGGAGACAAGGTACTCGAGATTATCTATAGCCATAGCTGTTGAGAGCGAAATGATGTTGCCAAATGTCTCGCAATACTTAAGACCGTTTCTCATGGCACCGTAGGCTCCCATGGAGATGCCGCCAATAAAGGTGTCCTCCCGGCGATGAGAAAGGGGGAACATTCGACGAGTAACAGCTACCAATTCTTTACCCACAAATCGACCGTAATAGTTATGTGAATCGGGGTTATCGAGGTAGAAGGCGTTGTAGCCTGATGGCATAACAACGGCGAGATGACGCTCTTCAGCCCAAGAGCGAATGCGCGATTCGCTTATCCAATCGCCATGATTACCAGAGATGCCGTGGAGCAGGTAGAGCGTCTTGAAGGTTGATTGCCCTGCAGGATAGGGGCACTGTTCCCACCCATGCTCCGGATCGTGGACAAGCGCTGAATCCGTTGCCATGGCATCACCTATCGAGTCGATAGGCAGAATGACTTCGAGCGTGGTGGTTCGCATAAGTGACGGAGAAAAGTAATCGACAGTAAGAAGTGCCACAATAACCCCTTCCGGTTTGTCGACAGTTAAGAGCCATATCGATATCACAAGCTGAAACAACTATTTCATGTATGGCCTGCTTCGGTACAACAAAAAGTATACCGCTGGTTTGTTAAAGGAATGCCAGCTTCGCTAAACAATGCCGTGCGCGGTTCGTGTACTTTAAATGGGTACATACAATAAGTTATATGAAATCGCGTCCGATGGCGTGCGGTGTAAGGAGAGAGAGGAGCCTGCATGCTTGAGAATCAACATGTTGGGTTTATTGGCTTTGGCAATATGGCCCAAGCAATGGCGGATGGTTGGCTTCGCGCCGAAGCAATTCCATCAGACCATATGCATGCGTGTGCAGCTCACTTCGATTCACTGGTTGAGCGTACGAGTGCGCGAGGTATGCAAGCCCATGCGACAGCTGCTGAGCTTATAGACGCGGTGGATGTTGTCGTTGTGGCAATAAAACCCCATGTTATTGAAGGGGTGCTTACCCCTCTTGCAGCCCAACTGTCAGATAAGACTATCTTGTCTGTTGCTGCCGGCTGGTCTTGCGCAGATTATGAACGGATTATTCCCGGCACACATCACATTTCAACGGTACCCAATACGCCTGTGGCAATTTGTGAAGGTGTGGTGGCTTGCGAGGCACAAGATACGCTTACCGATGATGAGAGGAACGCTGTCCATGCGCTTCTCAGCACGTTGGGTGAAGTGGTAGAGGTTGATAGTTCGCTGCTCTCCGTTGCAGGTACCGTTGGCGGCTGTTCGCCAGCTTTTGTCGCAATGGCAATTGAGGCGCTGGCAGATGCGGCAGTTAAGCATGGCATTCCTCGTGCAACAGCCTATCGTATGGTGAGTCAGGTATTTGTAGGAACAGCAAAGCTGCAGCTGGAAACAGGGCGTCATCCTGGTGCTATGAAGGATGCCGTCTGTTCTCCCGGAGGCACAACAATAAAAGGTGTTGCTGAGCTGGAAGCGGCTGGTATGCGGTCGGCTTTTATTCGTGCTATCGATGCTATAGAGGGATA
>URWR01000182.1 GCA_900551595.1 uncultured Coriobacteriaceae bacterium | reverse complement strand
AGACTCCCCTGCCGCAAGGCCTTGAGCTATCGCTTCCTCCAGTGTTGGAGCAACCTGACCTTGTTCTGACAAAAACGCTCGTACACGGTTTTTGCGCTCATCCTCTGTGGGAGCAGCGATGACAATAACGCACTCACCGCGCACCTCTCCACGCGCTGCAATGGCCTGAGCCAATGCAGGGACTACATCGCGCACCACTTCCTCATGCAGCTTTGTGAGCTCCCGTACAAGCGCAACGCGACGCTCGGGCATAACAGCCGCACTATTCGAAAGTGTTGCTGCTACACGACGAGGCGATTCATATATCACCAATGCGCCTGGAATAAATGCGAGGTCGGTAAGGCGTTGGCATTGTTCCTTTTCTCGCCGCGGCAAGAAACCTTCGAAGTAAAAATGTTCCATAGCGAGCCCAGAAGCAACGAGTGCACAGGTAACTGCACTTGGCCCAGGAATTACCTCGACCCGAAACCCTGCATCGAGCGCGGCATCTACCAAGCGCTGTCCCGGATCGGAAACACATGGCATACCAGCATCCGAGACGAATGAGATATGCTCGCCTCTTTCAAGCCGCTCAAGAACTTCGTTTACACGAGAAGCAATAACGTTTTCATCACAGCGAACGAGCGTTGTATGAATCTCAAGGTGTGCTAAGAGGCGCCCGGTTACACGCGTGTCCTCGCAGAGAATAACATCAGATGCTGCGAGCGTCTCTGCCACGCGAGTAGAAATGTCCGAAAGATTACCTATAGGCGTGCCCACCATTGAAAGTAATCCCTGACTCTGCACAGACGTACACCCCTTCGTTTGATAGGTCTCGTGCTCACGTGAAGTATTCATAGCGTTAGTTTCTCGAACGGATAAACAGCATTAGTCAAGCATGTCCCGCTCAAAGCTAGCAAGTGCAAGACGTGCATCCCAATCGGAGAGGTGTCCTGCTGTTTTCCAAGTTTGGAAGAACCACGCTGGACAATCCTCCATAAGACGCAGCTGCTCGGCTACGTAGACTCGTTCAAGCGCCAGGCTGCCTTCTGCCGTAATAGTCTTATCAAAGATAGGCAGTGCAGCCGACCACTCTCCCACCATCACTGGTAAACCACTCTTACGAGCCTCGTCTAGCTCACGCTTGCTTTCCTCTAACAAGAGACGAACGCCACCCGGACCCGTTGCAGCGGTTTGTTCGGCAAAGCGATAGAGATGCGTATCGAGCCACACATTTTCATAGCGCTGGTGCGCCATAAACCGTCGCCAAGAATGGGCAGAATCAGCATCAGAAAAGACAATAACCGGCCGAGTTCCTGCGGCACTGCGAATGGCTTCATAAGCATCACGATAGAAATTGCGCAGGTGTGGAAGCGGCAAGCCCGGCTCAATTGAAAGACCACGACGGCGCTGAATGACTACTTCATCCAAGGGGTCGATACCAAAAAATGGACCTCTGTCGGCATAACGACGTGCTAGACCTGCAACAACTTGCAACAGAGCCTCTCGACGCGCCGGCGTAAAATCAACCTGCATCCGAAGACCATCGCTCGTGATGGTTGCACCCGGCGCAAGTGCTATATCGAGCAAGATGCTCATCTCAGCTGCCTCGGCCCAGTCAAATGCACGGTCGACATAATCTAAGCAGCCACGATGTGTGCCAGGAAGCGGTCCGCGTTCGCCAAATACAAACCAAGGCACCGCAAGTCTTACAGCGTTATAACCACGCTCTGACATGTGAAGAAAATCATCTTCAGTGATAAACGTATCGAGGTGATGGAGGATAACTTCCTCATACCGCTTGCGTCCGAGCTTATCTGCGAGAGATATAAGATCAAGCGAGCCAGTAGCGGCAAATAATTCCGGAGTAACCCATGGTTCTGGCAAAAGCCACCCGGCAAGATTGACGCCATGAAGGGTTGATCCATCGGTGGCTTGCCTCGTCATGAGTACTCCTTATTTCAAACAGTTCTTACTATCTCTACGTTCGAAAGTACTTCGACTCTATGCCTGTCTTACCATCAAACCCATTAAAGAAAAGGTGGCGACCAAAGCAATTGCGTTCCGAGATACATGATAATACCGTCGCCCACGATACAAGCCGCACTTAAACCAAACGAAATCCGCTCATCCCGAGCGGCGCGAATCATATCGAGAATTTCAAGAACTATCAGCGCAACACAGAGGACCCTACAAGCCCCTTTAAGAATCATTGGGACCACAAGCCCCATCCTTCCAATACTATGAACCAATAAACAACATAAGCTCTATTCGGGTAATAATACTGCATTGAGAAGAACTTTAATCGATTCTCAAGAGACTCTATGAGGGGTTAGAGAAAGGATTGCTATGTCCTCCACATGTAAATCCGTAAAAATTATCTGTCTCATCCTGTTATTGCTGAGCCTCATCACTGTTGGTTTTGGCATTTATTTCGCTGTGAGCGGATGCCGGGATCCGCCTGTTCCCTCATCAGCCACGCCTGACGGCACCATCCCGCTCTCTGGACAAACCTTTGGCATCATTCTTGTCATTGCAGGCATTCTTACATTTGCAGCAGGTGTTTCGGGGGCTCGCGGTGCCAATAATCCAACGCGCCTAGGCCGTTTTGTTGGCTTTGGTTCTGTTGTTGCCATACTCAATTTGGCAGAAGCCGTACTCGCTGTTATGTCCGAACAACTCATTTGGCTGAATGTCATTCTCTGTCTGTTAGTTGGAGCTGGTGTTATTCTCGCTTCGCGCGCTCGAAATGAAGCGAAAGATCGCATTTAATCGCCACATACATCACTGAGATATACCGAAGGACCGTCTAAGGTCTTGCATTGAATACTTTAGTGGGATAAAGTGCCACGTGCAGAGACATACGTTGTTCGAATCCTTATGTCTCGCTCTGAGCCAATCACGTCCAGCGAAAGGACATACCATGCAGACAAGGCGTTCCTTCCTTCTTTCTTTTGCTGCCGC
>URWR01000181.1 GCA_900551595.1 uncultured Coriobacteriaceae bacterium | reverse complement strand
AAGCGCTTTATCGCCAGTGAGAGTCTTCTTTTCTGCGGCGCTTTCCGTCGGGTTACCCCGCCCGGCCGTTAGCCGGCATCCTGCCCTGTGGAGCCCGGACTTTCCTCATGATGGTAATTGCTTGCACATCCCGCGGTTGTCGAGCCCACCTCGCGCGTGAGATTGTAGCATCTTATGAGCTTGATGCCTACGGACACCATATAATTGTGGGGAAATACGGACACGAGGAGTAAGTATGCGCGAAGGATACACAACACTTCGGCAGGATAATGAGTATTCTGCCGAGATAGTTGAGAAGCGCAGTCGTTTTATTGCTCAACTCGTGCATGTTGCTTCCGAGCAAGAAGCTGACGATTTTCTTGCTCAAGTACGAGCGCGGCATCACGATGCTCGTCATAATGTGCCGGCTTGGATTCTTGTAGATGGCCGCGAGCGTTGCTCCGATGATGGTGAGCCACAGCGTACGGCTGGTATGCCAGTGCTTGAGGTATTGCGTGGTGCCGGATTGGCAGATGTCTGCTGTGTGGTTACTCGCTACTTTGGCGGTACGCTCTTGGGACCAGGGGGTTTGGTTCGTGCGTATACAGCGGCTACGCAGGCGGCGGTAGACAATGCGATACAAAATGATGGCATAGTGGAAATGACGTTGGTTACCCACGTAACCTGTGTGCTTCCTTACGCTCTCTATGGTCGTGTTGAACGGCTTGTACCGGACTGTTCAGGACGGGTATGCGATACCGTTTTCGCAGAGAATATCCAGCTCAACTGTGCCTTCCGCACCGGAGAAGAGAAAGCATTTGTGGATGCTATGCGTGAGCTTATGGCTGGTGAGGATGTGTGTACGGTAAGCAAACCAGTGTTTTCCGAGTTTTAAGTCGTAAAGATTAGTGCGCGTTTACAAGAAAGGGAATCGCCCAAAGAGCGATTCCCTTGTTTTTTAGGCGCTTATCCATGCTGGCAAGCGTGTCACTTTTGGCTAAAAGCACCGCCAAGTCCGCTCCAAGGTGCAACGTCTTCAATGGGGAGGGTATCCCAGAGCTTGAGGGTTGCCTCGTCAACAAAACGACGTTCAACAACAACATTGGCGCCATACGTGCGGAACCAGTCTGCACTCATGATGAGATAACCGTCTTTGCACGCATCTTTGCCCCAGCTATTCTCAACGCGCCAAGCGCGCGGTGATGCATCTTCGTTGAGCTCAACACCCTGAAAAGTCATAGCGTGAGTAAAGGATGTTTCGTGAGAGTCAAACATCTCTGCTCGAGTCATGGAAAGATCGACGTCAAACAACCCCTCAAAATCCATGGTGTCGCAAGCAAGCACGCCAGGGAAATCCTCAAGATGGCGACCAAATTGCTGCATGACATCGCATGCCATATAACAGGGAACCCCAGCTTTTAGGCTGGCAATAGCCGCTTGTTCTACGACAGTGGCATCAACATTGAGAAAACGCCAACGATCGCCACCCATGACGGTATCCATAAGAGGAATACCAAAAAGATGGTTAAAGGGGTGCTCATCACCAGGAACAGAGATGAGTTCTACGTAATTTGTTGGATCAAACTGCACGTAGCGATCGCAGAATTCCTGCGGTGTGATAGCGGCATCACGCAGAAGGCGGCGTGATTTATCAGTGCAATCACAATCTGCAGAAGAGCTGTTGGTTTGCTCAGATACAGCTGGCGCATCGCTGTGCTCGGAACTGGCTTGTTCCTCGTCGAGTATCTCACTTATAACACCCGTGTTTACCTGAGCATTCTTACCAATGACAACCTCGAAATCAAAGCGCTCAGGCGGCTCACCCAAGCAAACACTGAGCATGCGGTGTACGCCTTCAAGCATCTCTTTGCGCAATACCGCCAGATCGTCTGCATCCGCTCCTTGAGCAGCGCTTTTACGTAGGATAACAGCATCGTGGCGTAGCAAGCGTTCAAGCTGGGTATTCATCTGCGATGAGTTCTTTGAGCAGGCAGTCTCAGGCATTGCGTCCTTGGGCACCATGCCCCACTTAGCAATGAGATTTGCAGCAAAACGAAACTCGCCACCATCGCTAATGGGGTTGTCGAGAAGCCATGAAACTGTACGATCACTTGTTGGCAGCGAGGCAGTCTGGCAAATGTTGCAGAGAAATGCGTTGGCCTTCTCAAGCTTGTCGTAAAACATGCCATACGCCTGGGAGAACTCGAAGGTATCGACATCGAGAAGCTCCATTGTTTTTGCGCGCGCCACATTATAGGTCGCAAAAAGCCAGCAACGGCCCGATTGGCGCTGGTTGGTAACCTGGCCTGTGCGCTTGCGGCTAATGCCGTAGGTATCGTGATAGGTGCGCATAGTCGTAGGGTTACGCGCTGCCTTGAGCACATCGGACGACGTTACGGCATTACGAGCAATGCGATTGGCGCGATTGCCAGAGAACATACGGGCAAAATCGCTTACCTGAGCAGGTATAAGCGCGTTGTCTGGTGAATTTGCTTCTCTACAGGATGCTTCACTCATGAGCATGCTCCTTTAGGCGAGTGATCCCATGGGGTCCCATGGGGCAAGTGTTGTGGGTTCTTCGTTGTCATAGATGTCGCGCTCTTCGGGCGTGAGGTATTTCTTATCGACAACTACCTGATACACATATTCGTCGAACCAGGCATCAGAGATGGTGTCAAACCCATTACGACCGTGATCTTTGCCCCAGCTATTTTCGACCTTCCACAAGGTGGGGTTGCCATCTGCATCGAGGTTGACACCTTCCAGAACCATGGCGTGTGTCATGAGAGATTCACCATAGTCCAGCCGTGCTGCCTTATCCAGTGCGCCCTCTACTTCAAAACCAAAGAGGGAGTCTACATCCAGTACTGCGGTATCCATGATGCCTTCGTCGCGCAGATAGCTCTGCATAACATCGCAGCCAAACCATACGGGCAAACCATCTTTAAGCTGCGCGATGGCAACACGCTTGAGTTCAGAAGGCTCCAGGTTGAGGTAGCGCACCTGGCCCGCCTCTACAACA
>URWR01000180.1 GCA_900551595.1 uncultured Coriobacteriaceae bacterium | reverse complement strand
ATTATGGCTCACATCGATGCTGGTAAGACGACTACAACCGAGCGTATCCTTTACTACACTGGTAAGACTCACAAGATCGGTGAGGTCCATGATGGCGCTGCTACCATGGACTGGATGGCTCAGGAGCAGGAGCGCGGCGTAACCATTACTTCCGCTGCTACTACATGCTTCTGGAAAGACCACGTCATCCAGATTATCGACACCCCGGGTCACGTAGACTTCACCTCAGAGGTCGAGCGCTGCCTTCGTGTTCTCGACGGTGCTGTAGCTGTTTTTGACGCCGTTCCTGGCGTTCAGCCCCAGTCCGAAACCGTTTGGCGTCAGGCTACCACCTATGGTGTCCCTCGTATTGCCTTCATCAACAAGTTTGACCGCGTAGGTTCTGACTTCTGGAATGCCATTGAGACCATGAAGGATCGTCTCGGTTCTAATGCTGTGGCAATCCAGGTTCCAATGGGCGAAGAGGATCACTTCTGGGGCCTTATTGACCTTGTCACCATGACTGCATGGGACTTCAAGGAAGATGCCAAGGGCATGATTTATCCCGAGGCTATGGACGCCATTCCTGATGAGTTTGCAGACATTGTTGCTGAGAAGCGCGAAGAGCTTCTTGACGCTGCTTCAAACTACTCTGATGAGCTCATGGAGACCATTCTTGAGGACGGCGAGGTTACCCCCGAGCTTCTCAAGAGCGCTATCCGTGCTGGTGTTCTCGCCAACGAGCTCAATCCTGTTCTTGTTGGTTCTGCTTATAAGAACAAGGGTATTCAGGAGCTGCTCGACGCAGTTATCGATTACCTGCCGAGCCCGCTTGATGTTGCTGAGATTGATGGCACCAACCTCAAGGGTGAGCCCGAGGTTCGTCATGCAGATCCCAAAGAGCCTTTCGCTGCTCTTGCCTTCAAGATCATGACTGACCCCTATGTCGGTAAGCTTACCTATATCCGTGTTTACTCTGGTCAGGCCGAGGCAGGCTCTTATGTCTACAACTCGGTTAAGGATCACCGCGAGCGTCTTGGCCGCATCCTCGAGATGAACGCCAATGAGCGTGTTGACCGTGATGAGTGCTCCGCTGGCGACATTGTTGCTTGCGTTGGTCTCAAGAACACCACCACTGGTGAGACCCTCTGCGATGAGAAGCATCCCATTATTCTCGAGTCCATCGAGTTCTCTGACCCCGTTATCTCTGTTGCTGTTGAGCCCAAGACGAAGGCTGAGCAGGACAAGATGAGTGTTGGTCTTGCAAAGCTTGCTGAAGAGGACCCGACCTTCCAGGTTCACACTGATCACGAGACTGGTCAGACCATTATTTCTGGTATGGGCGAGCTGCATCTCGAGATCATCGTTGACCGTCTGCGTCGTGAGTTCAAGGTTGACTGCAACGTCGGTAAGCCTCAGGTTGCTTATCGTGAGACTGCTGGTAAGCCTGTCATGCATGCCGAGGGCAAGTTTGTTCGTCAGTCCGGTGGTCGCGGTCAGTATGGCCATGCTGTTATCGACATGGAGCCCAACGAGGAGGGCAAGGGTTACGAGTTCGAGAATGCCATCGTCGGCGGTGTCATTCCGAAAGAGTACATCCCCTCAATTGATAAGGGCATCCAGGAAGCCCTCGAGAGCGGTGTCATTGCTGGTTACCCAGTCGTAGACATCAAGGTTAAGCTCATCGATGGCTCTTATCACGAGGTTGACTCCTCTGAGGCTGCCTTCAAGATTGCTGGCTCTATGGCAATCAAGGACGCCCTGAAGAAGTCCGATCCAGTTCTCCTCGAGCCGATCGAAGAGGTTGAGGTTGAAACGCCTGAGCAGTACATGGGCGATGTTATGGGCAACCTCTCCAGCCGTCGCGGCAAGATCGAGGGCATGGAGGATCGCCGTGACACCAAGGTTATTCGTGCCAAGGTGCCACTGGGCGAGATGTTCGGTTATGCAACCGATCTTCGCTCCCAGACTCAGGGTCGTGCTAGCTACACCATGCAGTTCGACTCCTACGAGGCTGT
Organism: uncultured Coriobacteriaceae bacterium; assembly: GCA_900551595.1. Classification (GTDB taxonomy): domain Bacteria; phylum Actinomycetota; class Coriobacteriia; order Coriobacteriales; family Atopobiaceae; genus Coprovicinus; species Coprovicinus avistercoris. Next base: position 1,055 of record URWR01000180.1, on the reverse strand, counting down.
TCCAAAGAACATCCGCGATGAAATTGTCGCAAAGAACGAGGGAAGCGCTTCCTAAGTCAACGATCACGAGCCCAAGCTCATTTGGAGGTATAAAGTGTCAAGCCAGAAGATCAGGATTCGCCTCAAGGGCTACGATCACGAGATCGTTGATCAGTCCTCGAAGCTCATTGTTGATACTGCCCAGAAGACGGGCGCCCGTGTTTCCGGCCCCATTCCTCTGCCGACTGAGCGTAATCTTTACACGGTTATCCGCTCTCCGCACAAGGATAAGGATTCCCGTGAGCAGTTCGAGATGCGCACTCACAAGCGTCTTATCGACATTCTTGATCCCACTTCAAGCACGGTCGATTCGCTGATGCGTCTTGATTTGCCTGCCGGCGTGGATATTGAGATCAAGCTCTAGTCTTACGTAGCTTTAACGTAACAACCCCCAACTCACAAGGATTACGATTCTTGCAGTGGGTTGGGGGTTATTTTGTTTGAAGACGATTGTCTGGGTGATCCATACGGTAAAGTGAATTGCGAGTAACTACGAATGCGTTTGAGCAAGCGAAAAGAGATTGCTATGAAATACGATTTCACAACCATTATGGATCGCCATGGACAGGATGCCATGGCTGTTGATGCCCTAGGAACACCCGGGGTCCCCGGTGCACCCAAAGAAGGGTTTGATGCAATCCCGATGTGGGTTGCAGACATGAATTTCCCTGTATGTCCTTCAATTATTGAGGCAATCTCAGCGCGACTTGCTCAGCCGCATTTTGGCTATTTCTACGATCGACCTGAGTATTTTGATGCCATTATCTCCTGGCATGAAAAGCGCAATGGTGTATCAGGACTCGAGCGAAAGCATATTGGTTACGAAAACGGTGTACTTGGTGGGCTTGTATCAACTCTTCAAGCATTCGCTCGACCAGGAGATACGGTTTTAGTACATAGTCCAACGTATATTGGCTTTACCAGCAGTATTGAGAATGCTGGGTATCGTATTGAACTTTCCCCACTCATCCGCGATGAGCAGGGAGTGTGGCGTATGGATTATGAAGATATGGCTC
>URWR01000179.1 GCA_900551595.1 uncultured Coriobacteriaceae bacterium | reverse complement strand
GTGGCATAATTCCACTACTTTGTATAAATCTTATTATACTTTCTAGCAACAATCAAATATTTTCATTATTAGCTTGCAACCGCGTTAACAAGACGCATGTTTTATGTAAAGAATTGAAAAGAAGACTCAAAAGAACTTTGAGGGCATTCAATTTTGAGAAAAAAAGACCCTAGACGAACCTAGGGTCTTATCAAATCAAATGGCGGGATGTAAGGGACTTGAACCCTCGACCTCCGACGTGACAGGCCGGCGCTCTAACCAGCTGAGCTAACACCCCGTGCGCGAACGCGGGATAGATTATACGCAGACATGCCTTGCTCTGTCTAGCCTCATTTTCATTTTTCTTTTCAAATCGCCGAAAAATGTTGTTTTGCTCTGTGTCATCACAATTCGAACAAAACTCGAGACCAAACAAAAGGCAAATTAATTCAGCGGCACACGTGTTGTTGCCCCTGAATCATCGGTTAACACAAGCTCGTTACCGTCGAGAGAAGCAGAGGCAAGTGTTCCCTCTCCAGTAATGGGATTGCCATCAGTATCTGCAAGCTGTGAGGTAACGGAGCCATCGCCCATGGTATAGGCAACTACATCCCAAGTTCCATCTGGCAAGTTCTCAGGAATGAGATAAGCACCGTCGTAAAGAATAAGTTGGACAGGAGTTCCCTCCAGCGTAAAGAGCGCGAGAGGATCTCCTCCTTCACCAAGCGTGCGAACAAAAGAGTACGTCCCGTCATCGCCCTGCTGTACAGAGTAGCTGTAATCGTCGTATGAGACGCTCTCTCCAGGCGCAACCGCCGTGCGCTCTACGCGTCCCCCCTCATCCTGCAAACGATTTGCAGAGTTCACCGCTCGTATCACTAAAAAGCCGACGATAAGCACGACGACAAGAGCAGCAACACCCAGACCTACAAACAGGCGCTTATTCGTTTGCAGACGCACCTTGCGTGAGCGCACATTCTTTTGTGCCGCCGCGGTAAGACGTCGTGATTGTGTAGCCCCCATATGCGAATCGCGGACTGCGTTTACCGTATTGCCCGCCGTCTCTCGATTTGTAATAACAGCACCTTCTCCACTTCCAAGCGTGGCAAAGGCCGTCGTGTCATCAATTGGTGTGGGGCGAGGAGCATCAAGAGATGCTTCGGACCTCATATTCGGATCGGCAGAGAAAGTGTCGATAGGCGTATTGGGCAGCTCCTGCATGGCATAACGCGCTGTTGCACCTGTTGTTGCATGCGGGGCGCGAACCTGCTCACGGCGAGGTTGGGGTAAATCTGCACGATGGGGCGCAGGGACTTCATTTCTGCTATGAGCTCGAGGCGTGGCTGCGCGGCGCGGACTTGCGGCATGCCGCGACGGTGTGTGTGGTGTCGGCTTTCCAGAATTGCTTGTCCCAAAATGCCGACCTTTTGACGCAGAAGTATTTCGATTCGTTTCTTGCGTCATATCTGAAACCTCGCTCTCAGTTTCATGCAACGTATCTCACAGTGTGCCATCAGCATAGTGTATCGCGCAGGCGCCTAGCATTCCCGACGAGCTTCGATAGCCCTGCCCAGCGTCACCTCATCGGCATATTCCAAATCGCCACCAACGGGCAATCCACTTGCCAGGCGCGACACCACAATCCCCAGTGGCCGGATCGTTCTCGATAAATACGCGGCAGTTGCCTCGCCTTCAACATCGGGGTTAGTTGCCAAAATTACCTCGGCAATCTCACCCTCGCCCAGTCGCGCCAAAAGTTCTCGCACATGCAATTGCTCTGGCCCGATCTTATCGATAGGCGAAATAACACCACCTAAGACATGGTAAAGACCGTGATAAACGCCGGTACGCTCGATCGCCGATACATCTCTTGGCTCAGAAACCACACAAACCTTTGTCCGATCGCGCGATGAATCTTCGCATACATCGCAGTGCTCATGCGTTGCGTAAGAAAAGCAGATTGGACAAAAGTGAACCTGCTGTTTTACGTCGAGAATAGCGTGCGCAAGGCGCCGAGCCTCTTCTGCATCTGCTCCCAACAGATAGTATGCGATTCGTTGGGCAGACTTAGGTCCTATGCCTGGCAAGCGCCCCAGCTCATCAAGAAGTCGCTGGAGCGCATGACCATCATTCGCTGTTCCGTGTGCAAGAGGATCCATGCAAACAGACCTCTTACATCAAACCAGGGATATTCAAACCGCCGGTAATGGCACCCATCTGCTGGCTTGCAAGCTGCTGAGCCTGCGTAAGTGCATCGTTTACTGCAGCAAGCACCATATCTTGCAACAGATCAACGTCATCTGGATCAACCGCTTCAGGAGCAATCTCAACTGATGTGATGTGCAGGTCACCCGTGGCAACTACCTTCACCATGCCGCCGCCAGCAGAGGCGGTCACCTCAGTCTGGGCAAGCTTCTCCTCGGTAGCGGCAAGCTTCTCTTGCATCTTGCGAGCCTGCTTCATCATTTGCTGCATGTTCATCTGGGGCATGTTTTTAGCCTTTCGGTCGCAGGTAAAACACTCAAACTATGGCATATCCTACTCACTGGAGCTCTTCTGTCTCCGACGCCGGTATCATACTCACATGAACCTCACCATCAAAGGCCGATTCAAGCATTTCAATAAGGCCCTGCGGTACTTTTCCATCTTCCAGAGAATCGTCCGGTGAGAAGAACGGCGTATTCGCATCTATTATTTCAGCTGGTGTAGCCTGATTCTCTTCCGCGTTATCTGAGTTTGGCGCCGTGGCGTCCGCCTTTGGCTCCTCTTGTTGAGCTATAGCGGGTTTCTCCTGGATAGCAGGGGCTGCGTTCTGAGGCGTTGCCGATGCGCTTGAAGGCTTCACAGGAGCCGGCTCGGATATCGGAGCTCCCACGCCATTGAGATTCTCAGTTCCTTCCGACAGCTCGTCGTAATACGCTGCATCCGCATCGCTATAAGGAACTTCTTCGAAGGGAGCAGGCTCAGGAGCAGGGGCTGCAGCATAAACTTGTGAAGGTTGGGGCTCCGGAGATGCAGCCGGAGCTTGAGTGGGAACAGGCGCAGATATGACTGGCTCCGCCGCACCAGTCGAGAGCGCTTGCACGGTCGAAGCAGCTTCCACAGCAGGAGC
>URWR01000178.1 GCA_900551595.1 uncultured Coriobacteriaceae bacterium | reverse complement strand
AATAGCCGGCTTAATACCTGCCTCAGCCGCATCTCGTCGCGATCCAGTAGAAGCTTTAAGGAGTGAGTAGCCCTACCGCATATCAACAATTTTGGTACGAACATCTTGCACTGCCTCATCATCGGCAAGCACAGAGATAATCGTCAAAGCAAAATCGATAGCGGTTCCCATACCTTGGCTTGTTATGAAGGAGCCATCAACAACAACGGGTTTATCAGCAACTACATGAGCACCGTGCTCTCCCAAAACATGCTGGAAGCCCGGATTTGAAGTTGCCATACGTCCATCGAGCAAGCCAAGCTCAGCAAGAATAGAAGGTGCGGCACAAATAGCACCAATAAGCAAACCGCGTTGCGCAAAATCTTTCAGTGCTTCGCATAACGGCTCACAAGCTCGAAGGTTTGGGGTGCCAGGAATACCTCCTGGAAGAACAATCATGTTGTAGTCGTTAAAGGAGAAATCTGCATCATATATGCTTCGATGACAGGTCAGCTTCACGTTATGAGAAGAAGTAATCGTGCAATTAGCCGTGATAGATACCATGTCACATGGAATATGCGCACGAAACAGAAGATCTACAACCGTAAGACCTTCTACTTCTTCCAAACCCTCTGCAAACATAACTGCAACACGAGGATGATCCTTTTCCTCAATCATGCTGAATTCCTTTCTCGCTAGACATACCGAGTAGAGCATCTATGCTCAATCATAGAGATAGTTGCTTTGATTAATTGCGAGTGTTTTGATGACTAAAGAGAAACTCACCTTGTCTGTGCCTCCTCATACTCATCATAGTAAATCGATTAATACCAGCATTACTATTGCGATAAGACATAAGAAATAAATGCCTGATAGATAGGGGTAACCTTTCAGTACTCAGGACATGAAGCAAGACTGCACACTTCAAAAAATGCCCCAATAAACGTTTCAATTTGCAGTCATTTTCTGACGTAAGAGCAGGTCATTGCTAGTATGGAAGGGTAACAGCCCCCGGGGGGAGGCTGTAGTTCCGGCAAACTCGCAGAGATTGGAACTCTTAGATGAAGAAGGATCAGATTCTGCAAAACAGCGTCAACCTCAAGAGGGAGATGCATGTAACAGTTCACGGTGAGGCCGGCTACCCCATCATTGTCTTCCCTTCTCAGAATGCCATGGCAAGCAACTGGGAAGATTTCGGCATGATTGATGTTCTAGCTGACTACCTGGAATCAAATCAAATTCAGCTCTTTTGCCTTGATTCCGTTGATGCTGAGACATGGTCTAACACCAACGGCAATAACGAGCAGCGCGCTGAAACGCAAGAAGCATACTATCGCTATGTTTGTGACGAAGTAGTACCACTCGTACACCAAACGAATGACTCTCAACTTCGTCCGCTTCTCGCTGGCACAAGCCTTGGCGCAACACAGGCAGTCATTCTCATGCTGCGTCGCCCTGATTTATTCCAGGGTTGCATTGCCCTGTCGGGTACGTACGATTCAGCCGATTTCTTTGGCGACTGGATGAACGAGACACTCTATCTCAATGCTCCAACAACATTCTTGCCTAACATGGCTTCAGATCACCCCTATGTCGATCTTTATAACAAGCGCCAGATTATTCTTTGCGCAGGCCAAGGCGCTTGGGAAGATGAGTCGGTTCGTACACAAGGCCTTCTTGATGCCGCTTTCCGAGACAAGGGCATTGATGCCTGGTGTGATTACTGGGGCGACGACGTTTCACACGATTGGCCTTGGTGGCATAAACAGATTCGTTATTTCCTCCCACTTGTCCTCGATAAGGTCCCCGCAGAAAGTGCTGAGCAGACCCCTGCAACAAAGGAAGAGATTCCTGTAAGCACAGAGCCTGCAAAAGCAGCACAAAAGGCGGCAGCCAAAGCAGCAGCCGTTATGGCAACTCCAGCACCTGCACCTGCAACAAAGCCCGTTACAAAACCCACCGCTAAGAAGACCAGCAAGAAAGCAACCAGCGCTTCTTCTACGCAAAAATCGAGCACCACTAAAGCAGCAACAGCAAAAACGACAACAAGCAAAACTGGTGCCGCTAAGAAGACAACAGCCAGCACATCCAAAACAACTGCTGCAAAATCCTCGTCTACTAAAAAGACAAGCCCTGCAAAAAAGTCGGTCACTACAAAAACTGCAACTGCCTCTAAAGCAAAATCAGCTGCAAAGGTAAGTTCGAGCGTGGCTAAAACTACAGCAACCGAAAAGAAAACTACCAAGACCGCAGCAAAACCCGCAGGCACCGCTACAACAAAAACAACTGCAGCAAAAAGAACGGCCACTAAGAAGAGCTCTGGTACTACTTCTAAATAACCATTTGAGCATCGAACAAAAGCTCTAATCAAACAAATGCTCTAGTGCAAGATATTCTTACATGAGAAAGTCTTCACTAGAGCATTTTTCATACCTAAAACTATGCTATTGACGTGGTGTTTCTTTACCACAGCGGAATCGTTCAATCATGTCATAGGTGAGTGTACGCGTATTTGGAACAGGAGAAATCTCTGCTCTATCAACCCAACGAGCCACCGCAAGCTCATCAGTATCTATAGAACTAATCTCCGAATCTCCAGTTACATCGGCATAATATCCCAGGAGTAAATCGCCATCCATCCCCCATGGTTGGCTCCCCGCATATCGAATATTCTTAACCTCCAGACCGACTTCTTCCATGACTTCACGGCGTACCGCATCTTCTGGCGTCTCACCTATCTCAATAAAACCAGCAAGCAATGCCACGTCTTTATAATCACGACCAGCATATCGGCTCATAACGATACGGTCATGCCCATCGGTAAGCCCCACAATAACAGCCGGAGAAATCCTTGGGAAACTGAGGAACCCGCATTCAGGACACTCCATTGCTCGCTCCGGAGCAAAAAGTCTCATGGGGTGACCACATTTCCCGCAAAAGCGATTCGAGTTGTACCAACCCCAGAGATGTAATCCGGTAATGCCAGCAAAACATTCCCACATCGGATGAGCATCGCGAAATGCAGCAACCGATATCCATTCAAAAGGATCGCATGGCGTTGGCGGTTCTGTTGCATACCAGAGATAGTATGTCTGGTCGTCCACGGTAAAAAGACGAACAAGACTTGCCAGCTCGA
>URWR01000177.1 GCA_900551595.1 uncultured Coriobacteriaceae bacterium | reverse complement strand
CCGCCATCACCGCCACGAACATTGATTCTGGAAAGATCGGTGAATAGAGACATGTCAACTTCCTCCGAGAATTTCTGACGACTCATATAAAGCCAGTGTATGAAAATAAACCCTCGGTCGCAAACGGCCGAGGGTTTGAAAACAATTCTATATTGTTTAAGCCTAAGCCTCTGCAGGAACTACAGAGACAGTGTGCTTAACACCCTTCTTGAACTGAACGACACCATCGGTGAGGGCGAAAAGGGTGTCATCCTTGCCACGACCAACATTGGCACCCGGATGAATGTGAGTACCACGCTGACGAACAATGATCTGACCAGTCTTAATAGCCTGACCACCAAAAACCTTGGTACCAAGACGCTGTGCGTGGGAGTCGCGACCGTTACGGGATGAGCCGAGACCTTTCTTATGAGCCATGATCTACCTGCCTATCTACTCGAAGTAAAGCTGAAACTACTCGGCGTCCGTAGTAGCCTGCTCAGCCGCCTCAGACTCACCAGGAATGGAGACAACCTCGAGCTTAGTGAGGTTTTGACGGTGACCCTTCAGACGGTGATAGCGCTTACGCTTCTTAAACTTGAAGACGAGCTGCTTCTCGCCGCGGAATTGCTCGAGAACCTTGCAGGCGACCTTCTGGTCTGCAAGAGACTCTGCATTCACGTTGATGGACTTACCATCATTGACCATGAGAACGTCAAGCATGACCTGCTCACCAGGCTGCGCGTTGAGCTTCTCAACGTCAATGACGTCGCCCTTGGCAACCTTATACTGCTTGCCGCCAGTAGAAACGATTGCGTACATGTTATGCCCTTCATAGATGGGGTTGGTGCAACAGCTGGATATACTACCAGCTAGACCAGCCCTGGTCAATGAAAAAATACCCCGGAAAAAGTACCTGCAGGGAAAGTTCACGTATATAACGTATTACACATGCTCAACAGACATAGATTTCATTGCGTCTTGCCTTTGACGACGCCTTAAATATGCACCAAGGACGGTAAGAATAAAACCAAGCGCTACGCCAACCGCAATTATTACTAACGCAAAACTAAATCCAGCCTCAAACAACTCTGGACGATCTGGCACATACGAAGAAATTGGACGTTGGGCAAGATAGCTCATATGTCCATAGAGCAATGCTGTTCCTCCAGATACACCCAAACTCATGCCCATATTACGGATGAGCGAGACGAGGCTGCCCGCAAATCCAAGGTCGTTTTCCTCAACTGCACCCATAACAAGAGAGTTGTTAGGCGATTGAAATAAGCCAGAACCAACCGACATAAAGGCGATCGTGAGATAGATCTGCACCACACCAGCATTCACGGGCAAAAATGCCACGCATATAATTCCTACAGCATAAATGGCAAGTCCTATTAAGCAAGGTTTTGTGCTTCCCACACGGTCGGCAACAGCTCCAGAAATTGGTCCTAAGACTGCCATAGCAATTGGAATGGCAGTAAGAAGGATGCCAGCAATGTCTGAAGGATACCCACAGGCATTTTGCAAGAAGAACGGAATGAGATATTCAGTTGCTCCTACCCCGCAAAATACCAGCAGCATCGTAACGACATTGGCGGTAAAGACTGAATTCCTAAAAAGTGAAACACGTACAAGAGGCATGTCTGCACGTCGCTCAACAACAATAAAAAGAACGAAGAGAGCAAGCCCCGCACCCAAAACACTCAGCATAAGGGGCATGGGCATTGCAGCGCCGGAGCTTATCACCATATAAAGACAGAAAAGTGCCGGAATAAAGACGAGTGTTCCTAACACATCGAAACGCGGACGTTCAGACGATACATACGCAGTATCGCGCGGTAACGTCATTACTCCCGCACCAAAAGCAATGACACCAATTGGAACATTGATAAGAAAGATCGCTTCCCACGGGAAGTACGCGATTAAAACACCGCCAAGGACTGGACCACACATAAGACCCAGAGAAATAAAGGTGCTCACAATGCCAAGTGCTCGACCGCGCTCGGAAGCAGGAAAAATCTCGGTGACGATTCCCATATTTGTTGCCAGTGCGCTCGAACCACCAACACCTTGGAGAACACGAGATATAACCAGCATGGGAAATGTGGTGGAAAGACCACATAAAAGTGATCCCACTGTGAAGAGCGCAACTCCAAATTGAAAGAATCGAACTTTGCCAAAGATATCGCCGAGACGTCCGAACACAAGCACGGTCATACATAACGAAATGAGATATGCGCTCGATACAAGCTGAATAGCTGTGCCGTCCACTGACAATGCTTGTTGCATAAGCGGCAGAGCAACATTGATGATGCTGCTATCCAAAGTGGACATAAAAGACATGACGGCAACCGTAAAAAGAATTGCCCAGCGGTTGTAATGTTTTTCCTTTACTTGTTTTGTTTGCGTGTCTGGGTTGTCTTGCAAAATTGGTGCATGAGACATAAAAAGAGAACCTCCAGTTCATAGATACGTAAAGCGCTTAGGCCTAACAATTCGTTAGGGTGCTAAATGCGGGTATCCACTGGGGGCGGGGTCACAGCCTCTCAAGAAATGCGCCCTCAGGCCAGCCAGCTCGTTGACCACAATCGGCAAATGTGGATAATACCAAAACCCTTTTTACCATTTACCTCTACCATACATACATCAACAGACAATCCAATAATCTCACTATTGAGCTAGCAATCGTCTTCGGAGGAATTATGAAACTCTTTGCGTATGCGCTTCGTCCTTATGATGAACTGCCTGTACTCAAAAAGATAGCCGATGAGGCGGGCTTTAGTTTTAATTGGACGTCGGATTATCCAAATGAAGAGAACGTAGCACTCGCTCAAGGCGCCGATGCCCTCGGGCTGCATGTCCTCGGCGTAGAGCTGGTACTGGCCTGTGGGCTCGTACACGGCCACCCCGCCCCGGATGAGCACCTTCATGCCGTCCTGAGGGCGGAACTTCAGCCGCCGGGCGGCGGAGGCGAACATCACCGCTTTCAGCACGGACTTCTCATCCTTGAGGGAGAAGTACAGGTGGCCGGAGCGATAGTGGTCGGTAAAGTTGGAGATTTCCCCGGAAACCACCACGTTTTGCAGCCGGCCGTCCCCCTCGATAAGGGACTTGATAAAGAAATTCACTTGGGATACGGTGAGCACCGCTGCGTTCATCC
>URWR01000176.1 GCA_900551595.1 uncultured Coriobacteriaceae bacterium | reverse complement strand
CCGCCGCTCTTGCACTTGCTGGCTGCAACCAACAGCAGGCAAGTTCCGATGGTGGCACCGATCCAGAGACACTCTCTGAGTTTGTCGTTGGCCTTGACCAGGCCTACCCTCCCTACGGTTTCATTGGTGACGATGGCCAGATTACCGGCTTCGATATTGAGCTTGCTCAGGAAGTCTGTAACCGCAATGGTTGGGAAATGAAAGCCGAGCCTATCGACTGGGATGCTAAAGATACCCTGCTTAACTCCGGCACCATTACCTGCATTTGGAATGGCTTTACACAGGAAGGCCGCGAGGACGATTACACCTTCTCAGAGCCCTACATGCTCAATGGCCAAGTGATTGTAGTAAAGGCAGATTCAGGCATTACGTCCTTTGATGACCTTGCTGGTAAAACAGTAGTTACTCAAACCGATTCTGCTGCTGAAGATGTCCTTGAAGGCGACCAGGCGGAATTGGCTGCCACGTTCGCCTCACTCGATACAATTGGCGATTACAACACAGCCTTCATGCAGCTTGAGAGCGGTGCAGTTAACGCTGTTGCCTGCGACCTCTCTATTGCCGAGTATCAAATGGCTGCTAACCCCGATGCCTATGTACAGCTTCCCGACATGCTTTCTGAGGAGCACTACGCCGTAGGCTTCAAAAAGGGCGATCAGGCATTGGCTGACACCGTCACCAATACGCTTCGCGAGATGAACTCCGACGGTTTTGTTGAGGAGCTTTGCCAGAAGTACGCCGAGTATGGCATCTCCTACGACAACTGGGTTCTTAAGTAAGACATAAAACGTAGTACCGTGCGACCCCCGGACCATTTGTCGCGGGGGTCGTTTGCATGAGGGGGCCGGATGGATTTCTCCACAATGGTGGGAATGCTCTTCGAAGGCTTTGGAACCACCTTACAAATCTTTCTTTTTACGCTCATTGGCGCAATTCCGCTGGGAATTCCCATTGCCCTTGCCCGTATGAGCCGCTTTAAGCCTTTGTCGCTGTTGGCTCGGGCATACATCTCTATCCTGCGTGGCACGCCACTGATGTTGCAGATGTTTGCCATCTACTTTGCGCCGTATTACGTATTTGGCATCCAGCTCACACCCGACTCGAAATGGTATGCCACAATCGCAGCTTTTATCATTAACTACGCTGCCTATTTTGCTGAGATCTATCGCTCTGGCATTCAATCCATCCCACGTGGTCAATACGAAGCGGCTGAAGTTTTGGGATATTCGCGTGCACAAACCTTTGTGCGCATCGTGCTTCCACAGGTCATAAAGCGCATTCTTCCCTCTATGGGCAACGAGATTATCACCCTCGTAAAAGACACTTCACTGGCATTTGCCATTGGCGTTGCCGAAATGTTCTCAACCGCTCGCGCACTTGTTGCCAGCCAAGTGAACATGCTGCCCTTTGCCATTTCAGCTGTGTTTTACTGGGTCTTTAACTTTATTGTCGAACTGCTCATTGGCTTTGCCGAAAAGCGCCTCGACTACTATCACGACTAAGTGAGGAAGAGCACATGAGCAACTCAACAGAAAACGCCACACTTCCCGTTTTTTCCATGCAACATGTTGAAAAATCATTCGGGGATAACCACGTCTTACGCGACATTTCACTCGAAGTTACCCCTGGCGAGGTCGTTGCTATTATCGGCCCATCTGGCGGTGGAAAGTCAACGTTGTTGCGATGCGCAACAACGCTCGAGAAAATTGACGCGGGCTCTCTGCGCTATGGCGACCTCACCGTGGCAGAAACAAACGACGCAGGCCAGGTACAGTATGCTCACGGAGAGCAACTGCGCAAAGCAAAGTCACGCTTCGGCTTGGTATTTCAGAGCTACAACCTGTTTCCTCATATGAGTGTTTTACGCAACATCATGGACGCTCCTCTTGTGGTTCAGCATCGTCCACGCGCTGAAGTGGAAGAGACGGCACATGCTCTCATTAAGAAAATGGGCCTTGTGGGAAATGAGAATAAGGTACCTTGTCAGCTTTCGGGCGGTCAGCAACAACGCGCAAGCATTGCCCGCGCTCTTGCTATGGGTCCGGATATTCTCTTCTTTGACGAACCGACAAGTGCTCTAGACCCCGAGCTTACCGGCGAAGTGCTGAAGGTTCTTAAGCAGCTTGCCGCCGAGCAAACAACCATGATTATCGTGACCCACGAGATGGCGTTTGCACATGATGTGGCCACTCGCGTTGTCTTTGTTGATGAGGGCACTATTGTGGAGCAGGGAACACCCCAAGAAGTTATGGATAGACCCCTGCAGGTGCGCACGAAAGAGTTTCTCTCCCGCTATAGCGGCTAGCATGCGTCACGTTGCAATGGCAAAGAGCCTCCCATTTCTGGACATGGAACGTAACGTCCAAGGAATGGGAGGCTTTCTCATGTCGATCGATCTATGATTCGATCAACCTGCGTTTGAACGAGAGACTACATCTCCACTTCAACGCCGATACCTTGCGCCTGAGCTGCAGCAACAATCCGTGCAGCCGTCACCAGATCCTCGGCCGCAACGCCGACTGTTTTAAATACGGTGATCTCAGATGCTGAGGTGCGCCCCTTGGTATACCCTAACGAAATCTCGCCTATCTCACACAAGTCATCTGGAGCTAATAAGCCCTGCTCCAGCGCATCGATTATCTCACCGTCTTCGGACAGCACCGCGTCGCGCGAATCCAATGCACAGACCGCTGCATCGGCGAATAAGGCTCCCGGCAATTCATGCATTTCAGGCGTGTACGAACCCACACCATTAACATGCACACCAGGTTTAAGCCAATCAACTTCCAAAACAGGGTCTACAGCAGTCGTAACCGCCGTAATAACGTCGGCATTCTCAACACAAGCCTTCACCGAATCGCATGCAACAAGCGTTGCTCCATAGGTCTCACCGAGAGGCTTTTGCAAGGCATCAACTAATGCCGCTGCCGCTCCAGGACGAGCGTCGGCCACGCGTACCTCTTCTAAATCTCTTGCGGCGAGCAGCGCTTCTAGCTGACAAGCTGCTTGTCCACCAGCGCCGATAAGTGCTCCAATGCGGGCATCTTCACGGGCAAGCAGTTTTGTTGCAATGCCCGATGCAGCAGCCGTACGCAGCTGTGTGAGATAGGTACCGTTTAGGAGTGCCGAGGCCACACCAGTTGTTGGGTCTAACACCAACATGGTCGCT
>URWR01000175.1 GCA_900551595.1 uncultured Coriobacteriaceae bacterium | reverse complement strand
CGCAAAATAATTTACGTCAATATATGCTCGATTTTTATATTGAGTACGAGCGCAAAGCAGTGTGTCGTTACCTCATGATTACTGAGCTTGACGAAAAAACCGACTATATTTTGCGTCACTACTCATTTGGATGTATGGGCAACACCATCGACTGGCTCCTCGGGAAAACTCATTACACTCCAGAGCGGTTAGCCCAATATCAATACCAAGCTATGCCTGATGTACTTAAACTTGCTTGGAGCCAAAGGTGCTAGGATTTGCTACAATGCCCGCTTCTGACATGTAGTTACATCATTGAAAACTGTTAGAAGGCAATACCTATGGCTCAAGATTTCGTTAAAGAAGAGCAGCACATGAACTTGGCAGACCTGCTCCCGCTTCTGTGCTTAGCTTTTACAGCCTTCATCTTCAACACATCAGAATTTATCCCTGTTGGCCTTCTTACTGATATAGCTTCCTCATTTGCTCTGACTGAGGCTCAAACAGGCATGATGATCTCCATCTATGCATGGGGCGTTATGATTTTGTCAGTCCCACTTATGGTGTTCGCATCGCGCTACGATTACCGCCGCATCCTTCTTGGAGTGGTTGGGATTTTTCTCATAGGGCAAATTGGATCTGCTCTTGCACCAACATTTGCCCTTCTTATTGCAGCTCGCTTGATTGTAGCCAGTGCTCATGCCGTTTTCTGGTCTGTTGCAACTCCAGCTGCATCGCAAATTGCAGGGCCCAAGTACAGCTCATTGGCACTCAGCATGGTTGCATCAGGTAGCTCCGTTGCAATGGTTCTTGGTATGCCATTGGGCCGTGCCATTGGCCTTGCGCTTGGTTGGCGCATGACGTTTACCAGTGTCGCCATTGCTTCGTTTGTAGCACTGATCGGACTCGCCACCACCGTTCCCAAAATGGAGAAAGGCGAACCATTTCGCGTTCGAGCGCTCCCACAGCTCTTTCGCAACCCGGCACTTGCTGCACTGTATATCATGACCATACTTGGTGCTACCGGCTATTACGTTGGATATAGCTACATCGAGCCATTCTTACAGCAAATTGGAGGCCTTCCTGCCAATCTCATTACAATTGCACTCACTGTGTTTGGCTTAGCGGGTATTTGCGGAAGCATTCTATTCTCCCGCTGCTTCGACAGTCACCGTGTACGGTTTATTCATGTTGTGCTCGCGGGTCTTGCTGCAGCATTGCTCTTGCTTGCAACAGCATATTTTGGCTTTGTAGCTGCTCTTATTATCTGTGCACTTTGGGGCATTAGTGCAACTTGCTTCAATATATCTTTCCAGTCGGAAGTGATCCGAGATACGCCGCCAGACGTTTCGGCTGTTGCCATGGCTATTTTCTCAGGACTTTTTAACCTCGGTATAGGCTGCGGCAGCTTTATTGGTGGCCTTGTTACCACAGGTGTTGGCATAGGCGCTGTGGGATTTGTTGGTGCGCTCTTCGCCTTTTTCGCTTTTGTAGTGAGTTGCTTCACCATTTCAGATACGAAGGTACAGCCAACTCAGCTGAGCTAGCCTCTACCCACGAGCAAAAAGCGCACCCGTCTCTTTTCAGTTGTTACTACCCCAGTTTGCCTGCAGCTATAAGATCCCGAACTTCACCAAGATCATGACAGCAAGCGGTATAGAGCTGAGAAATCTCTTCGTCGGGCTGAACCATATCGGGAACCATTACAGTAATAAATCCTCCGGCAGCTCCAGCGCGAACACCGGCATAGCTGTCTTCAAGCACCAACGTCTGAGCAGGATCTGTACCCAATGCCTCAGCGGCCTTGAGGAAAATCTCAGGATGCGGCTTGGAATGCTCCATATCCATACCGCTCAATGTTGCCTCGAACTTATCGTCAATACCTGCTTCATGCAGGCAAATTGTAATAAGCTGCGGTGTGCTGGAAGAAGCAACTGCGCAAGGAACACCCTGCTCAGAAAGGTAATTAAGAATCTCATCGAGACAGGGTTTCTTTCTGACATCGCCAGCAATCATATCCTGTGCCAAACGGCGAAGGGTATTCATGATTTCTTGTCCTGGCGTATCGTCACCATAGAAGCGCTTTAACGTTGCCACACACGATTCATCCGAAGAGCCACGGCAAGCATCAGCAAGCCCTTCTTTTATCTCCAGACCAAATTCGGCAAGAGCGGGAACCCAAGCCTCCGTCCAAATTGGTTCAGTATCGAACATGAGGCCGTCCATATCAAAAATTGCACCTTGGATCATTGGGTTTTTACTCCTATCGAATTGAATTCACAGACCTGAACTAGTGTATGCGATAGCTCCACTCTCGACAGCATGAAGTATGGAACAAATCGTCATCATTGCTGTAAGGGGCGTATAAAACTTTTCCTGCAGCAGCTTACTGCATAAACGAGGGCAGTCTTCCGGCCAAAGAGGCTTCTGCGATTTCGAAAAGAGCATCCGCTACAGCGTCATCCGCACTTGCTCCAATATGCCACCGAGCCGCTTTAGCTGCAGATGGCATTGAGTTTGCAACTGCAACTGAATTGGGAACTGCCTTAAGCATAGGAACATCGTTCTCCGAATCACCAAATACGCAAACCTCATCGATAGATATGCTCATAAGGTCGCAAAGATGCTGTAGTGCTGTTGCTTTATTCCAACCAACTGGCACCACGTCGTATACTCCGGTCGTTGGTGAGAGGAGCTCAAAGTTTGGACACAGTTCTGCCAGATCAGAAACTATCTGTTTGTTCTTTTCTTCGTCACCCATGCATACAACGGTACAAGCAACAATATCTGCTTCGGGAACTTTCGCTAAATCGGGGGTATTCTCATCGAGCACTCCCCCTTCTACCAGCTTATTCAATACGTCTGGATGAGCAGAGTAGGTATAGTCTGTTTCATTTGCACGCAAGAGTGCGAATGAATCCTCAAAGGGATGTAGGTACTCACACAGCCGCTCTACACCCGCATGATCCAAGTAGTTCGCCTTAACCAATTCACCGTTGAGATAAACGAGCTTTCCATTAGAGATAAGACCTGTTGCATAACAATCTGCATCTCCACGGAAGAAACGCTCCATGCCATCTAAGTCGCGGCCTGTTGCAGGACCAAAATGTATTCCAGCATCAAGCAAGGCATGAACACCTGCAATAGCGTGCTCAGTTGCGCTCTCATTTCCTAGGGGCACGAGCGTATTATCAATATCGGTTAACA
>URWR01000174.1 GCA_900551595.1 uncultured Coriobacteriaceae bacterium | reverse complement strand
TTCATCGGCATTGAGGTTGCTGAGAATCTTGTACGAGCCGGTAAGACAGTGTCGCTTATCGAAGGGCTCGATCAGGTTCTTGCACCGTATGATCATGATATGGTGCAGACCTTGCATAAAGAGCTTGATGACAATGGCGTTGACCTGCATCTTCAGACCACTGTTACCGCAGTTGAGGATGGCTGCGTAAAGGTTTCTATGACCGACGGTACGACAGGAGAGATTCCTGCTGATGCAGTTGTAATGGCGGGGGGGGGTGGGCCGGAAACGAAGCTTGCTTCAGAGGCAGGTCTTACTATCGGTGAGACACGCGGTATTCGCGTAGACCATGATTTCCGCACGAGCGATCCTGATATTTATGCAGTGGGCGATGCAGTTGAGCTCTATGATGCTCTGGCACACAAGCCTGGTCGACTGGCGCTGGCAGGACCTGCCCAGTGGGCTGCACGCGCAGCGGCTGATAGCATCTATGGCATTCCTTCTCGAAACCAAGGCTTTATCGGTTCTTCGTGCATACGTGTGTTCTCACAGAATGCAGCTTGCACAGGTCTTAATGAGAGGGCTGCTCGTGCGGCAGGCTATAGCTTTGATTCTGTATTGGTATATCCCACAGACAAAGTTGGCCTCATGCCCGAGAGCCACTACATGGGCTTTAAGCTCATCTTTGAGGTTCCTACAGGAAAAGTTCTCGGTGCTCAAGCTATTGGCAAAGGCGATGTAACTCAGCGTATTGATGTAGTTGCAACGCTTATTTCTATGGGTGGCACCTTGGAAGATCTCAAGTCGGTTGAGCTGTGCTATTCACCCGTATTTGGCACAGCAAAAGACGTTGTAAATATGGCAGCGCTTGTAGCGCTTAACGTTCTTAACGGACGCTATCGTCAGGTGCATGTGGATGAGGTGCGCGGTCTGGTTGAATCGGGCGCCTATATCGTAGATGTGAGAGAACCACATGAGTTTGCAGCTGGCCATCTCAACGGCGCACACAATGTGCCGCTTTCACAGCTGCGCGAGCGTATGGACGAGATTCCTCGCGATATTCCGGTGTACCTGCATTGCCGCTCGAGCCAGCGCAGCTATTACGCTATCTGCTGCTTGCAGGGTAATGGCTACAACAATGTTGTAAACATCAGCGGGTCTTATCTGGGCATCAGCCTGTATGAGTACTACGAGGATAAGCGCCTGGGACGCACACCCATTATGGATGCGTACAACTTCAACTAAGGTCGTGCGTAAAAGGTGTTGCACCAAAGCTTTGCACTGTTGGTTTTGAGGGCTAGATAGCGAGGTTACGTATCGAGGGGATACGTTTTTGCCACCTCGCATCTAAGGAAAAGAGGAGAGGACCATGGCAGAAAAAATGACCCCAGAGCGTGCATCAGAGATTTTGGGACAGGGTTTCCATTGCTCCCAGTGTGTAATGGGCCATGCCGCTGAGGTTATGGGGCTTGATGTCGACGAAGCTCGTAAGCGCACAGCTGCTCTCGGTGGCGGCATGTTCTGGGGTGAGATGTGCGGTGCTGTTCTGGGTGCTGGCGTAGCTCTGGGTGAGGCCTACGGATTTGACCAGGCAAACCCCGGTGAAAAAGATACGATCATGCAGGAGAAGGTCCGCGAATTCCAGCGTCGTTTCACTGAGAAATATGGCACCGTTCAGTGCAAGATGCTGCTTGGTGGCTTCGATCTTTCTAAGCCTGAAGGCGCAAATCCTTGCGATCGTGAGGATCCATTTGTTCATTGCGGTGAGTATTGCGCGACTGCATGCGAGATTCTGGACGACATGCTGCCGCACGCTGAGGAGTAATACTTTTACATTTCTTGCTATTTGCAAGTAGTTATATGTAGTGAGAAGCCGGGCGCGTTTGCGTCCGGCTTTTTATGCAGCACCCTTGTGCACGAACTTTAAGTGGTGAGACTGTGCATTGTCATGAGTTTCTCGCCCATTTAATCGCTCAGTGGTGTAAACTTTTTAGGCTTCTTTTGCAGAGCCCCGTGAAACTCTCAAAGGATATAGCAACGATCGTCGGTCCAGCGGCGGTCATGGTCATGCACGTTGGAGGAGTCAAGTGAACAAGTCGACTCGTTACGCCAAACCTGGCGAGGTTGAGCGCTCTTGGGTACTCGTTGATGCAGACGGCGCTACCCTCGGTCGCCTGGCTACGCAGGTCGCAATGATTCTGCGCGGCAAGAACAAGCCGAGTTTCACTCCTCACGTCGATTGTGGCGACAACGTCGTCATTATCAACGCCGAGAAGGTGAAGCTGACCGGCAACAAGCTTTCGGACAAGCAGTATGTCCGCCATTCGGGCTATCCCGGGGGCGTGCGGGTAACCACTCCTGCGGAGTACCTCAAGAAAAAGCCCGAATTCATCATCGAAAAAGCTGTCAAGGGCATGCTTCCCCGCACGCGTCTGGGCGCCGCTCAGCTGCGTAACCTGAAGGTGTATGCCGGGGCGGAGCATCCCCATGCCGCACAGAACCCGAAGACCATTAAATTAAACGAGATTAAGTAAGAGTTATGGAAGTTGTAAACACCGTAGGTCGTCGTAAGGCCGCTGTGGCTCGCGTATACGTGAAGCCGGGTAAGGGTCAGATTACAATCAACCACAAGGAACTCGCCGTCTATTTCCCGCTCGAGATTCTCCAGTTCCAGGTAAAGCAGCCGCTGCTTGCCACGAACACTGCCGAGAGCTATGACATCACGATCAACCTCGATGGTGGTGGCATCAAGGGACAGGCCGAGGCCGCTCGTCTGGGTATCGCACGTGCACTGTGCGAGATCGATGCCGAGATGCGTCCGGTGCTGAAGAAGGCCGGCTTCCTGACGCGTGACCCGCGTGAGGTTGAGCGTAAGAAGCCCGGACAGCCCGGAGCACGTCGCAAGTTCCAGTTCAGCAAGCGTTAATCGCACGACCGGAATTTCGGCAACGCACGGTGTCGGTTCTCAAATCGGAGGGACTGCCTATATTATATATGTATTACCTTTCGGTTGCCGCACCGCGGAAAACTCCCGGGATCGGGAAGCCCGCTACCCGGAGTTGAAGAAAAGAGAATTAGAATCAACAAACGAAACGAATTAAAATGTCACGTACAGATTTTAATACATTACTGGAAGCCGGCGCGCACTTCGGTCACCTGAAGCGCAAATGGAACCCCAAAATGGCTCCTTACATCTTCATGGAGAAGAACGGCATCCACATCATCGACCTGCACAAGACCGTGA
>URWR01000173.1 GCA_900551595.1 uncultured Coriobacteriaceae bacterium | reverse complement strand
TACAAGCTCACCAAATTCACGGGCCGCAGCCTCAGCAAAGGCGGGATCGCGCACGAGCGCGGTGCCAATGGCGATGCGTTTGACACCCAGAGAAACCAAGTGTTCAACTGCTGCCATAGAGCGCACGCCGCCACCAGCATCAACAGAAATCCCTGGAACAGCACAGATAGCCTGGATGACAGCACTGTTAGCCGCACGTGCCGTCTCGTCTTCCTCAAGCGTGGCCGACAGGTCAACCACATGAATCCAGGTTGCACCTGCATCGCGAAATGCTTCGGCAACAGCCACCGGATCGCTGGAATACACATCCATATGAGCACGGTCGCCCTTAGCAAGGCGCACAACCTGACCGCCAACTAGATCAATCGCCGGGAAGAGAATCACGCAAGGCCTCCTATACACCTGCAGCTATGCGAACAAAATTCCGGAGAATGTGCAGCCCGGTACCAGAGCTTTTCTCAGGATGGAACTGCACACCAAATTCCTTGACACCATCCCACACAGCCGAAGCAAAGCTCCTCGTATAGTGCGTATAAGCCGTAATAACTGAAGTTGGGACATCATCGGCGAGAGCAAAAGAATGTGTGAAATACACGTTAGCGCTTTGAGCAACCCCTTCAAACAAGGGGCACGTTTGTCCAAGAGGTGTCACATCAAGTTGATCCCAGCCTACATGAGGCACTTTCAAACGGGTTGACTCCAAACGAGTAGCCGACCCTGGCAAAACGCCCAAGCCTTCTGCCCACAAGCCATCATCGGTCTCATTTCCCCGCTCAAATAACAACTGAAGACCCAAACATATTCCCAAAAACGCAGCACCATGATCCAGGGCTGCATGAATGGCCTGCGCCTGACCGCTCTCATTGAGATACGCCATGGCATCGCCAAAGCTACCCACACCTGGAAGCACGAGCGCCTGAGCAGAAGCAATAGCCTCAGGATCGTCTGTGACAAACGGTTTGGCTCCCGCATCGGCGAGCCCACGTTCAACCGAGCGAAGGTTACCCTTGTGATAATCCACCACAGCTATTGTCGGGGCTGTTACATCTGGAGCAGAGATAACTGCCTCAGGCCCCATCGAAGTATCCGGCATGATCACATCAATGCTCATGACAAGCTCCCTTTAGTGGAAGGCACTCCAACAACCCGCTCATCAAACTCGCAGGCGAGACGCATTGCACGACCTGCAGCCTTGAAAGCCGCTTCAAGGATATGATGAGCATTTTCGCCACAGATCTTACGAATATGGAGCGTTACGCCAGCATCGCGAGCGAAGCCAGCAAAAAACTCATGTCCAAGCTCACAGTCAAAATCACCGACTTTATCAGGACCAATAGGCACATCCCAATACAGCTCGCCACGACCAGAAATATCCACGGCAGCAAGTACAAGCGTTTCATCCATGGGAATACATGCGTGAGCAAAGCGTGTAATACCACTCTTATCACCTAAGGCCTCACGGAATGCCTGCCCTAACACAATGCCGGTATCTTCCACGGTATGATGAAAGTCAACGTCTATATCGCCTACGGCCTGTATTGAGACATCAAACAGACCATGGCGACCAAATGCAGAAAGCATATGGTTAAAAAACGGGATACCCGTATTTGTTTGTACGGCACCTGATCCGTCGAGCTCAAGTGTGACGTCAATATTTGTTTCACCGGTTACACGAGAAATCTGAGCCGTTCTACTCATACCGACCACTCCTTTGAAAGATCGCGCAAGGCATGTATAACGTGGTTGTTTTCCTCAGGCGTACCTACTGTTATACGCAAACATCCCTCCAAGCCAGGGGTTGAAGAGAAATCTCGTACCAAAATGGAAAACTCATCGCGCAAACGGGTACGCACACGAGCAGCATCTGGAAGACGGACAAGAACAAAGTTTGCTTCACTTGGCCAAATACGTATACCAGAAATCTCGCCAAGCTCGTTTGCTAAACGATCTCGTTCAGCCACAATGTCAGCCACTACCGGCTTAAGCAGCTTTCGACTTTGCACGGCAGCCAACGCAACAGCTTGCGCTACTACATCGACAGAATAGATTTGACGAATAGCGGCAAGCTGATTGATAACCGACGGATGGGCAAGAACATAGCCCACACGTAAGCCCGCAAGGCCGAAAGCCTTAGAAAGCGTGCGCAGAATAATCAAACGAGGATGTTCTGCAAGCCAACTTACAAAACTGGCATCAGAGGCAGCAAACTCCACATAGGCCTCGTCGACGAGCACCAATGCTTTAGTTTCTGTGAGAAGGCGCGTGAGCACCCCTGCCTCTAAAAGATTGCCCGTAGGATTATTTGGTGAAGTAAGAAATACGAGTGCTGCCGTAGATGCAGCCTTAACCAAAGCGTCTTCATCTATTGCAAATGTCTCAGGATCACGTGGGATACGTACCACTGGGGTATCACACATGGTGGCAAAGTTTGCATATTCAGCAAAATCGGGAGGGCAGATAACGAGTGTTCGCCCAGCACCACCAAAGGCAAACAGCAAATTAAACAGCAGCTCATCGCCACCGTTACCAACACAAATCATATCGCGAGACACACCATGGCGCAGCGCCAGCTCATTGCGAAGTTCGTTTGCCATCGGGTCGGGATAGCGATTAAGTGACACTGAAGTCGCAGCACATCTGAGCTGTTCGACAAAACCCGGCGGCATCACATGGGTGTTCTCATTTGCAGAAAGATTGATTTTGCACGGTGTGAATGCTGGATCATATGGCTCAAACCCCGACAAAGCAGGTCTTACATAATCAGCCGCATCAAATAATCCCTCGTTATCTGTTGCCATGTTTACGCCTTTTTCTCGAAACCTGGCAAAGTCACGCCAGGGGTTTCAGGTAAATCTTGCGGCCATGCCACGCGATAAGCACCTTCGCATGCGAGGGTTTCATCATCATATTGTTCGCGGTCCTGCTCAGCCAAGCGACGACGTAAGCCTACCGACAACGCGTGCGCCCATAGGCCTTCGGATTGGGCTATTGTTTGCACTGAATCGGCATCTGAAAGCAATCCTTCCGGGGTATATCGAATAACGCTCGAACGCTTCTGGAAGTCATACACACCCAAGGGATTTGAGAACCGCGCTGTTCCACCGGTAGGGAGCGTGTGGTTAGGACCTGCAACATAGTCGCCCAATGGCTCAGAGCTCCACGCGCCAACAAAGATGGCGCCGGCATTGTGAATACGTCCAACCAATGACATGGCATCAGCGCAATGGAGTTCAAGGTGCTCTGGCGCAACCACATTAACAGCATCAACCGCACCATCAAGCGTATCTGCCACTACAATAACGCCACGATTGTCCAAACTTGCACGCGTAATCTCTTCGCGTGGACTCTGAGCAAGAA
>URWR01000172.1 GCA_900551595.1 uncultured Coriobacteriaceae bacterium | reverse complement strand
TCAGTTTTGCTCATGCACTTTTTCTCGCGAAATTCTTTGATGCGAATCTTTACCAATCCCATTCATTCCTTTCTTATCTTGATTTTTGCGGTTTGCCATGGTATTTTTTAACTGAGGGTTTATACCATAAGCAAAAAAATATGGATGGAGCGTAAGAGAATCGGACTCTTATCACACGACGGACGGGTTGCCTCAGGAACAGCCCTCGTGTGCTGAGACGCCACAAAACCCACCGCATACGATGTGAGAGCTGATATTAAGTTGTGATGTCGTGTGAGCACCAGCCGCTCCGTATGGATGAGGTGAAGGGGGCGAGGACGAGTCGAACGTCCTTCAGGCGGGTATCAGAGTAACGGAGAGTTCATCCACGGTTCCGACTGAACCATCACCCGACGCGCGCCGGCCGCCCCATGTAAAAGCTGAAAGGAGAAAACTATGTCTGACTATGGACTGCTTGACCAAATTGGAGATTTGCCAACGCCGAATTTCCCGACATTCGAGATTCCGAGAGTTGACCTGCGCAACTACCAATTAGCTGACTATACCTATGAAGTGATCATGGAACGCATCAAAGAGTTTGAGGGAACTCTCGATGATGACC
This sequence comes from uncultured Coriobacteriaceae bacterium, assembly GCA_900551595.1. Classification (GTDB taxonomy): domain Bacteria; phylum Actinomycetota; class Coriobacteriia; order Coriobacteriales; family Atopobiaceae; genus Coprovicinus; species Coprovicinus avistercoris. Next base: position 2,779 of record URWR01000172.1, on the reverse strand, counting down.
ATGAGGTCGCTGTAAGGCTGGCATCGTTCGGCCAAAGTATTACCATGTCAGTCACAGATATCGGGTATTCCAATCCGAGCACGCTTGTTTTCTACGGGCTCATCGGTGATCAGCGGGCAACGCTGATCCAGCACATGAGCCAGCTTAACTTTTTGCTTCTCGCGGTGAGAAAGGCTGACCCTGAGAAGCCGCCGCGCCGGATCGGTTTTGAATCGCCCAGCGAAGATTGAGGTCATCCATCATGACGGCCGCTTCGACGAGCTGCTTGACGGCTGCCGAGGTCTCCGTGATAGGAGTGGCTTTGTTGTCCAGCAGCTCGCTGGCACGCTTTAGGCATTTGTTGCCGACTTCGAGCCAGAGATCAACGGCGTTGCTCATTGTCTCACCCCCTTTCGTACATCTGTGTTTTAACTGTAGCTTTATAATAAATCCGTAATTACCAATCGTCAAGGTAAAAATGCGTAAAAATAAACTTTTATACGTAATCACCAATTACATATAAAGGAGAGTGATCCTGTGGACAGGGAACTTCTTGTGCAAAATATCGAACGGTACTGCTCTAAGAAAGGCGTTAAGCCGACAAATGCCTGCCGCGATAGCGGCGTTGGTGCGAGCTTTTTGACAGACATCAAAAGAGGGCAGACCCCATCCGTCGCTAAGGTGCAGCTGCTTGCGCAGTACCTTGGCTGCACCGTGTCCGACCTGCTCGGCGAGCGGGCGGTGTCCGAATCGGGCACCGTGAGCACCGACGATGCGAAACTGCTGCGTGCCTATCATCAGGCACCCGCGCCGATCCGCGAGATCGTGGACACAGCGCTCCGGCCTTACGAAGCATAGGCACTATGGAAACAAAAGATGAGCTTGAGCAGGTCGTTCTGCTCGATGCAGAGTACAAGCTTCTCTCCAGAATGAAGAGGAAGCAGCTACATCTCAACGAGAAAACGGACGGAATGCATGCCCTGTTTGCATGGGGCTTTGTTGCACCTGACCCAGATGAGAGCGATGCACTCAACCGTCCCCGATACAAGGAGACCTGTCACATCACCGAGCGGGGCGAAAGATACCTCGCGTATCGGAAAATGCAACTGCGTGAATCTGCAATGAAGCGATTGCTCGACTTTGCGCTCGGCTTTGCTTCGGGCATCTTGATCAAAGAAGTCCCAGCTTTGCTTGAACGATTTCTGCAATGATCATCCCGAGCACGAGCCCTAAGAAGTAGAAGCCGTGACCACGATCGTCTTTCATCGTCTCACCCCTTTCGTACAGTCGTTGTCTAAACTGTAGCTTTACTATAAATCCGCAATATCGAATTGTCAATACGAACGATGCGCAATTTCGCATAATTTACGAAATTGCCAATTCTGAATAGAGGAGGCACCTACTTGGATAAGGATATTTTTGTGCAAAATGTTGAAATACTTTGCTTGAGAAAGGGTATTAAGCCAACCAACGCCTGCAAGGAGAGTGGCGTCGGTGGCAGCTTTCTCAGCGATATTAAACGAGGGCGAGACCCTTCAACCAAAAAGGTGCAGATGCTTGCGCAATACCTCGGCTGCACCGTGTCCGACCTGCTCGGCGAGACGCCGGGCGCGCTGCCGGCCGTACCAGAAGGCCCGACCGAGCAGTTTCTAAAGTTGTTCTTAAGCTTCGATGACAAAGCGCAGAATGAGATCGTCGCCGAGATGCTCAAGAGAAAAAAATAAAAAAAGGTGCCCGAATCGGACACCGAAGGAGAGAGATATGAAAGAGCTGGAAGCGTATAGAAATTTCACTAAGCCTGCAGAATTACAAAAGGCAATCAACACTCTTCGTGGAATTGTTTCCGGTATCAGCTCGGACAGAGATGTTTCCAACAGTGAAATAACTGAACTCGCACACTGGTGCGAACTTCATGCAGAGCTGCGGAACCGTCATCCCTTTTCTGAATTACTACCCGTTGTTGAGGGGGCTCTGTCTGATGGGGTTATAACGGAAGAAGAGAGCAAGGATATTCTGTGGCTTTGTAACAACTTTGTTGACCAGAGTTCTTTTTATGATGCTACGACTTCTTCAATTCAGTTTCTCCAAGGTCTAATACATGGTATTTTGGCTGATGGTGAGCTGAGCGACCTTGAAGTTCTTTCGCTGAAAAAGTGGATTGATGCCAATGACTTCCTGAACGGGACTTATCCGTTTGACGAAATTTACTCTATGCTGTATGACGTCCTTGAGGATGGAAGGATCTCGCAGGAAGAACGTGAGCAGCTCACAGCGTTTTTAAGCAATGTCATTGATTTCACTTCATCGTATAACCTATCGGAAAATGATTTTTCTGAGCTTCGAAAAAAATATAGTGTTTCAGGTATTTGCGCTACTTATCCGAATATAACGTTTCAGGATAAATTCTTTTGCTTCACAGGAGAATCTCGTCGTGCCAAGCGTGAAGAGATAGCGGCTTTGGTTGCAAGAGTCGGCGGAGCAATGCGTGCGTCAGTCAGCACAAAAACCGACTATTTAGTTGTTGGTAACGCAGGGAATCCTTGCTGGGCCTATGCTTGCTATGGCAGAAAAATCGAGGACGCAATGGCACTTAGAAAAGAAGGTGCTCATGTGGTGATCGTCAACGAGATTGACTTCTGGGATGCTCTCGATGATGCAATAGCGAGCATTGAAAACTAAAACGGTGCCCGAATCGGACACCGAAGATCGTGCGCACGCAAAACATGCGTTCTCCGTTTGACGTGCGTATACGGCCAGAGGTATAATTTATACAGAGGGCGGGAGTGCGGCAAAGCTCCCC
>URWR01000171.1 GCA_900551595.1 uncultured Coriobacteriaceae bacterium | reverse complement strand
GCCAATTTACCTGCCTCAGCGCCCTCTGCCTCAGCGGCAGCAGCCTGAGCAGCAAACCACTCGGCGTCACCGACGGTGACCTCGAGAGTAGCGGTGATCTCACGATAGAGGTTGACATTTACCTTGTGAACGCCAGCCGTCTTGATGTTGGCGGTACGCTCAATGCGCTTACGATCAATCTCGATTCCAAGTTGATCTTTCACTGCATCGGCAATCATAGCGGTGGTAACAGAACCGAAGAGTTGGCCCTCTTCACCAACCTTTGCCTCAACAGTTACGCTCTTGCCCTCGAGAGCTGCCTTTGTTGCCTCAGCATCGGCAATGCGCTGCTCTTCGCGCTTAGCGATGTTGTGACGGCGCTCCTCGAGCTGCTTGATGTTGCCCTTGGTAGCAGCGATGGCGATACGCTGGGGGAACAGATAGTTCTCCGCATAGCCCTGAGCGACATCTACGATGTCACCCTCGCCACCCTTGCCCCTGAGCTCGCTCAGAAGGATGACTTTCATGAACGCTCCTTAAATAAGTCGGTTTTACCGACGTACTTTTCTATCTTGCGCGTATTGCTTGCGCGAGCAACGGAACTACCGACGCTCGCGACGACCGCCACGATTGGAAATTACCGGGACGGTGTACGGCAGGAGCGCCATAACGCGAGCGCGCTTGATGGCGTTCGCAATATCGTGCTGGTGCTGCGTGCAAGCGCCAGTAACACGACGAGGCTTAATCTTGCCACGGTCGGTCATATACTTGCGAAGGAGCTGGACATCTTTGTAGTCGATGAAGTCCGTGTTCTCCTTGCAGAACTGGCAATACTTGCGACGCGGCTGACGCTGATAATCAGTAGCCATGTCTTAATACCTTTCCTGCAACGGCAATGCCGCATTCGTTCCTAGAAGGGAATATCTTCGTCGTAAACCTCAGCAGCAGGCGGCGTATGAATAGGACGCGATGCCTGTGGTGCTGGGGTAGATGCAACTGGAGCTGAAGCCATGGGGGCAGGAGAGCCGGCGCCCTGCTGACCTCTCGACAAGAACTCAATCTCATCGATAACAACTTCGATCTTGCTTCTGCGCTGACCATCACGTTCCCATGAGCTATAGCGCAGCTTGCCCTCAATTGCGACTTTAGATCCCTTTGAGAGGAAACGTGAGACCGCCTCAGCACGGGCACCAAACATAACGCAATCCACGAAGTTGGGATAATCTTCCCACTCGCCAGTCTGTTGATTACGACGACGATCATTAACCGCTACACCAAAAGACAGAATTTGTGTTCCACCTGCGGTAACACGAATCTCAGGGTCACGGGTAAGATTGCCGCTAATAAGCACTCGGTTGATGCTCATTTTTCTCACTACCTCTCATTGGTGGAAACCCACCTTCCATGTACTAGTCCTTGTCGGGACGACGCACGATCATGTGACGCTTGACGGCATCGTTAATGCGAAGAACGCGGTCAAGCTCGGCGATCTGGTTAGCATCTGCATGGAAATCGATGAGAGTATAGTCACCCTCATTGAGGTGGTCGATCTCATAGGCGAGCTTGCGCCTACCCCAATCCTCGACGTTATCCACCTTACCGCCATTATCGGAGATGGCAACATCGATACGCTTCATAACGCCAGCGCGGACCTCATCGGTGGATGAGGGATCGACAAAAAACAGCAACTCGTAAGCCTTCATTCTTTCACCTCCTCTGGGCTGATGGCCCCAGGACGTGAAGGTTTGCGCCTAGGGCAGAAGGATTCGCCCAGGTATCCTACCACAGACGCACACTTGTTTTGCCAAGACTTTTCCTTACGTCACAGCTCCATCACGCTCTCCACACATGTATCGTAGAAGGGGCTTCTAACAAATATCCTCTCAAGCACATGCAAAATTGATGACGCATACATTCAATTATCTGACATGACGATAAACATCACGCATAAATACATGAATGATAATCATCGTACGAGCAGGTCAGGAGCATTTTTCTGTAAGTAAAATCAAGCTGGCGCGTTCGCTTGGTTGTTTTACACAAATCTTTTAATCGTTTGTATATTCTTGTGGCGCAATCGCTTTTCCACAATTGCGACAGAATTTATCTCCCGGGACCAATGGATTGCCGCATTGTGGACAAAAACGGGGTTGTACATGCTCTTGGTCCACGTTTTGCCCAGATATAACAGGGGCCGTATAACCACTTTGCGGCATATCTGTCGTCATTTGAGGAAGAGCGGCTTTATTGTTTTGATTTACGTCTGCTGGTTGCTGGCCAGTGTTATACGCTCCATACACCTCGCCATAAGACCAAGGTTTTTGTTCTTTCATCGGCTGAGGCATCTCATCAGAAACGCCACCCCATGCTTGAACATCAAATTGGTACATCCACAGACCAATAGACATATAGTGGACTGGATACAAAAAGGCAGAATAAATAATGCCTGCGAGCCAAAAGACAATAATGATTGGTAAGAGCACCTGTAGAAGTAACACAATAAGTCTTACAGCTTGTTCACTGGTTACCACACTGTTTGAGAGCGACGTTAGATAATTAATTTCATCTACAAGATTCTCATTAATATCAAGTACAAGTCCTGCGAGAGGCATACCTATAAAGAAAGCGAGCAACGAGATAAATATGTTACCGAAGAATCCAACAACAAACTGACTCACTATTATTTTTGCAAGACCAGATATACCATGACGCGCCATCATAACAATGCGTTTAACAGCAAATCCAGCACTAATCTTCTGATATATAGTGGCGTGAAGTGCAGCTACTAAACCTACAACCGAGAAACAGAGAATAATTATCGCTATTGGCATTGTTAGCATTGCAGCAATGAATGAAAGTGAGAAAAAGTTAAGGACCATCGATATGGTCTCTAAAACAAAGGTGGGTACAAAGACCCAACAAAATGCAACAACAAAACCTCGTAGGCCAGATCGTAAGCACGTACCAATTCCGAGTGTTCCTTTTTCAGGAGCATTTTGCATACCCCAAGCAATCATGCGAGCGCGTTCGAGACAATAACCCATAACACCCAGCACACCAACTAAGGGAACGATAAGCGCCAAAATGATGAGCATTATGGTCTTACCCCAGCCCTTTTGCGAAGTAAGCATGCGCCAAGCACGTTGATAGTACGAGGAGTTTATAAATACAGGGCTTGCCATGGGTTATTCCCTCACTCTCATTTGCTTAAGTAGCACGAAAGTATAATCAACCCAAGATAAAAATATGTGATTGCTCACTATGGTTTTCATTATTGAATTGTAATTAATGAAGAGAAGTAAAGATAAAAAAAGAGGTTACCTGAAGTAACCCAAAATGAATACTGGCGGAGGAGGAGGGATTCGAACCCTCGTACCCCCGAAGGGGTAAACGGTTTTCGAGACCGCCGCATTCAACCACTCTGCCACCCCTCCGTTAGGGTGACGCGGCGCCCGAGGCGCCGCGAGCAAGTTCTGGCGG
>URWR01000170.1 GCA_900551595.1 uncultured Coriobacteriaceae bacterium | reverse complement strand
CGAACGGGTTGTGGCGCAGTTTGGTAGCGCACTTGACTGGGGGTCAAGGGGTCGCTGGTTCGAATCCAGTCCACCCGACCAGATTATTTCGGCCGGAAGAAGCTTCTTCCGGCTTTTTTATTCAAATTTGTCGTGATCTTTATGGCCTTTTCTTCATCCTTCTCTTATAGTGGCTCATCTCTTTAGAACCCTTTGATACCATGGGCACGGAATACTACTCACCAACCTTTGTTGGTGGCTTTTATATACATGGGAGGGCACCTTTTATGGCCAAACATATACGCCAAAAAGACATGCCAGACGTCACGCCCGTCTCGAACACGCATCGTAATGATGCAATAAAGGATTCCCACGCTTTTAAGGAGCACTACGATCCTTTTGCTGATCCGTTTAATGATGAAGAGGAATTTGCTCGTTTCCAAGAAGCTGAAGCAGAACGTACGAGACGCATTGTTCTTATCGTTATTCTGCTCTTTATTATCGGAATAATCGTTTTAGGATTCTTTTTAGGTGATCTACTACTTGAAGTTGCTGGTTCATAACTACTCATGCAAGAATTTTTGTCCTTGTGGCATTAAATAGTGTTTCCACAATGCTTACGTGGACAAATTGGGTATGCGTTACTATGTTCAGGTTCAATTCTTGCGAGTATTTGTATTACGCGGAGGGCGCTACGTTGGCTGAAAGTAAAACAAAGCGTGTTACGAAAGAGCGTATTAAAAATAATCTCAAAAATCAGGCTGACTATGATGCTCTCAAGGCACAGAAAAATGACCTTGCAACCGATCCGGTGGGTACCCCCAATAACCCTTCAACACAAATATTCACTGTTGCAAATGTTATTACATTCTGTCGCTTGCTTTTAACCTTTGCATTCCTTTACCTCTTTATCACAGGGTCGAATAGAATGCTTGCTCTTGTCCTCTATGCGGTTGCTGCCTCGACAGATTTTCTCGACGGACAAATTGCTCGCCGAACCCAAACGGTTAGTTGGGTCGGAAAGATCATGGATCCCATTATGGATCGTGTTCTGCTTTTCACTGGCGTTTTAGGCCTAGTAGCAACAGGTGAGCTACCGCTTTGGATGGCGGTCTTTGTCATCGGACGCGATGTGTACCTCGCCATTGGAGCACAAATTTTGCAGCATTATCGCCGTCGACCAATTGATGTGGTATTTGTTGGAAAGCTTACCACCGCACTGCTCATGATTGGTTTTTGCGACCTTTTGCTTGGTATCCCGGTACTTCAAGGCACCAATCTTGTAACGGTTTCTTGGCTTCCTCTCTTAAATGGTGAGAGCGCAGCACTCGGCATGGTATTTGTCTACCTTGGGTTGGTTTTTTCTACGATAACTGCTGTTGTTTACACCATTGAGGGTGTCAAAGTAATTCAGCGATCTCATGCCAACAATGAAAGTCATAAGGAAGCATAAATGGGTGTAGATAAAGATGCGCTCAACACGCTCACAGAAGAGCATCTTCTACTCGGTGGTGTTTTAGAAGAGCGTGAGGGAGTTGCAGTGCCGCTCTCCTATGAAAGTACTCCAATTGCAGAAGAAGAGGCACTTGAGAATGCCTGTGGAGTAACAGACGTATCCTGCATGCATCTTATACTCATCTCAGGAGAGAATGCCTCAGGCCTCTTTGAGGCGGCCTGGGCAGGCAAAGTTCTTTCCGTAGGGGAATGCTCCTTTGGAGCCGTTCTTGCCGGCGATGGTTCAGTAGTTGCCGTTCCTTGTGCTTTAAGAACTGGTGATCATGAATATATTCTCTGTGATGTAACGCCGCGTTGGGAAGCACTCAAGGAATGGCTTATATGGCTCTCCAATCTCGTTGTTGAAGAGCAAACACCTTTCAGCGATGCTCAAGTAAGCGATGTCACAGGATCATTGGTGCCATTACTTGTTACAGGCCCAAAAGCCAGAACCATTCTCGAGGATTATCTTCATGATGGAGAAAAGCTACCACCTCAGGGCAGCGTGGTGTCGCTTCACCTTGATAAGATTCTTACCATATGCACACATATACATCAGAGCAATGCGTTTCTTTTGCTCATTCCGCCTGCCTATAGCCGCATCATGTGGCGGAGCTTGTTGTCTTTTACCGAGATGCAACCTGTAGGTATTCGGGCGCTTACTCAATTTGTTCAAACTAAGCTTCCATGGATGGAGCCTATTTCGGACAATACAAAACATGTTGCATTTTCTAAACAAGAGCTCGAACAGTGGGGTATAGCCCGTCATAATGGTGGCTATATAGGCGCACGGGCTCTCGTTTAACGAATATAAAGACTGATAGCACCGCAACCGTGAGGTAGGGAGTTTTTATGACTTATGGCATTCATACGTCTCACGCTCCTCAGGCAAATGGACCGTATTCCCAAGGTGCCGCAGCAGGACGCTATGTATATGTTTCTGGCCAGATTGGCATCGACCCAGCAACTGATGCACTTGTCTCTGATACCGTAGACATGCAGCTTGATCAGGCAATAACAAATATCGAAGCTGTATTAGCTGAGGTAAAGCTCACGTTGGAAGATGTCGTAAAAACTACGGTCTTTCTCACCGATTTGGAAGATTTACCTATAGTAGACATGATTTGGAAAACACGGTTTTCTTCGCCTCGTCCGGCACGAAGCTGTGTTGAAGTGCGTCGTTTAAGAGACGGTGCGCGTATCGAAGTTGAGTGTGTAGCTTGCCGATAGCCGCGTTATACTATAAATCTGACAAGAACTGCGAGGAAAGGCCAGATATGGCAGAGCACGACGTACATCCCATTAACGATCCGGGCGCCACAAGGATGTTCCGCATCCCTTCTGAAGATTCAACAATGCCCGATCTTATGGGTTCAACCAAAGATGCCACGCCCTCGCTCAGTATTGTAAAAGGTCCTCAGACTGGTATGACGTTTGAGCTTGATCAGCCAGTAATTACTATCGGGCGTGATCCTTCAAACAGTGTCTTTTTGAATGACATGACGGTTTCTCGTCATCATGCACGTATGGATCTCATTAACAACGGTTCTGGGCTGGCCACCATTGAAGACCTTGGCTCTCTCAATGGCACATGGGTAGATGGCGCTATTGTCAGCAAGGCTGTATTACAAGATGGTTCAACCATACAAATTGGTACATTCCGTATGGTTTTCCATGCAAATCGTTCAGAACGCATTTCTACCGGGGCATAACTGACTATGGCGGATGCAAGCTACCTTACAATTGGTAAAGTTGTAAAGCGGTTGCAGCCGCAGTATCCCGATCTTACTGTCTCTAAAGTTCGCTACTTAGAGGATGAAGGCCTGCTCAATCCCTCTCGTACACCAGGGGGATACAGGCTCTATTCTTCACGCGACATTAAACGGCTTGAAAATATTTTGTATCTACAAAAGAATCGCTTTATGCCGCTTTCGGTTATCCGAGAAGAGTTAGACCGTCTCGATGATCCATCCCAAGCTGTTGTCGTGCATCATGATGAGCATGTCTTAAGTTCAGATGATGAGGAAACTATCAATAAGTTTCATCCCATTGATCGAAT
>URWR01000169.1 GCA_900551595.1 uncultured Coriobacteriaceae bacterium | reverse complement strand
ACGTTGTGGTCAAAATCCGTACCCCCCGCGGCGCCTGCCGTCTGTGCTGCCATAGCAAATAAAAGACCTACCGACATACCCTCGGGGATGTTATGCAGGGTTACGGCAGAAACAAGTAGTGTTGTGCGCTTCCAGTTAGAAGAGATGCCTTCAGGATTATCTTCACCTGCATGAAGGTGAGGTAGGAAAGTGTCCAGTGCAATAAGAAAGGCCACGCCAAGCAAAAAGCCGCCGGCTGCTGGAATCCAGCCAGGAATATTTTGTGCTTCAGCTTGTTCAATAGCAGGATTGAGCAGCGACCATACGCTTGCTGCAACCATAACGCCTGCCGCGAAGCCCAAAAAGATGTGGTGCATGAGCTTTCGCGAAGTATTAAAGAAAAAGACAACAGCTGAACCAGCGGTTGTCATAAGCCAAGTAAACCCACAGCCGAGTGCAGCCCACAGTAAAGCTTGGGTGAGGTTTGCTGTCATGATATTTCCTCTCGCAGATACTAATGAATATCAGGATAGCCTGCGAGAAAGGGCAGCTTGCCAAATGTTTGGAGATAAATGAAAAAAGTGCAGATACGAGCTCTTATAAGCACCATATCTGCACGTAGTGAGGCGAAGCTATGCAAGAAGGTCAGCGTGTTCAGTGTGCTTCTTGAACCAGCTTACAGCGTAGGAGCACGTTGGACGTGCATGGAATCCGCTTGCAGCAATAACGCTTACAGCACGTGTGAGGAGCTGACTTGCTATACCTTGGCCACGTAATGACTCATCCACAAATGTGTGATTAATCTCAACGATGCCTGGCTCGACCTGAGGAAAAGTAACCTCGGCGAGCATGTTGCCTGACTCATCAAAATACCTTACGGCATCACGTTCGGCTTGGCACTCCATGTGCTCCTCCTTTTGTAGGGTAAAAACCGAGCTCTGTGTTCGTATTTTTACATATAAAGGAGTGTGGTGTTAGGCTGCTTCCTGCACCATAGGTTGTTCAAGAACTGTTCCTTCAGGAAATACACGACGGAAGATCCACCGTGAAAAAGGTCCAGCAATAAGAAGGTTCCAAGGAAGTGCTGCAATAAAGTTCCAAGGAATATTTGCCATCCACATCATGGGAATGGCAGCGGGAGAGCCGATATGGAAAGCAGCTTCAACAGCACCATAGAGCGACATGAAAAATACCATGGGGAATACCATCATGGTGCTAATGGAGAGCGTAATTGCGAGTCGAGAGCTTTTCTTTGGTGTTACGAGGAAGCGGAAGGCAAACCACTTGGCAAAACGGCTCGCAACAAAAACATCTAAGAGCATTGCAACAATATATGCCGGTGGGAACCCGTCCCAAGCTTCCACAATTACATTCATGTCAAAAGCCCAGCCATGCGTGCGCGCAACGTTGTAAACGGACATCCAGAGAACCATGCAGAAACACATGATGATGGTGAAGATAAGACTTTCTCGTTTGTTCTGGGGCATGAAGTTCAGGCCTTTCTCGACGATGGTTTGTGCATAAAAAAGGCGTGCCGTTTCGCGCGGCAACGCCAGAGTGGATCTATCCAAAATCCTCAATGACCCTAGCATGTATGAGGCGCTCTTCGTAAGCGTAGAGTTTGTGAAGTGTTGCAGTGCTTTCCTCATAAATAGGTTTTTACGTCATATCACTCAGATCGTTTTACCTGGTAGACCGCATTATTTGTGCAGACCTGCTTTCCTTACCAAAGCGTCACGTTCACGTAAGCCAAATCGATGGCACTTCAAATTCTTACTTGAGAGGATGGTCTTACAGAACAGGTAAAGCATCAGAGTTTGGTTGAAAAGGAGTGAGCGTAATGGCATCTGGGATTGAGGTTGGTACTATGACACGGCACAAGGGTGGGTATGTACCATCTGGCGACTCGGATGGTATTTGGACGCCGGCACCACGTCAGTTACCGCAGCGTCATCGCTTGCGGGAAGCATTTCGTGGGCTTGGGAGCCTCATTGCCTACGTTGCCATCATGACGGTAATAACGGTTGTGGCTCTTGTCATGCTTTGGAAAGTTTCAAGTTAGTAAGGATAACGACAGGGAGAAGGGCGGAGAAACAAGGTGGTTGTGAGGCGCTTATTGAAAGCTCTTGGCGGCTATAGCGACAAATTTATGGCGGGGGCCCCCTAAACGTATAAGACACCACGTTCGGAACAGACAAACTGCCTTTTAATCCACTTTCTTTCTCTCCCAAAGCTGCATCATATATAGCTTTTTTTTCTCCACAGCCACACAGCATAGTACATACCAGTATCACAAGAATGACGCCTGTTCTATATCTCGCTGTCTTATATCTTGTTGGACTTGGCTGTTTTACGCTCTACCCACTTCCCAGCGGGTCATCGGGACTGGGAATCACATACGGAATCCCGTGGCAATTGAACCCGCTGGCACCCTTGTCAGACATTGCTCGTTTAGGATTTGCTGCTATTCCACAGATTCTTTTCAATGTAATTTTCTTTGTTCCATTAGGGTTTATAGCTGGACGGATGTTGCGTTTACGCCTTGTTCCGTCTCTTTTGTTGGGTTTTGCCGTCTCGCTCCTTATTGAAGTCGCGCAGGGCAGTGGCCTGTTTGGTATTTATCCATTTGCCTATAGAACCGCCGATGTCGACGATCTTATTTACAACACTTCTGGTGCTTTGCTTGGGTGGCTGGGAGCAAGGCTGCTGAATAAAATTTTGCCGTCTGGGGCTCTTGCTGAAGAGGGTGAGATTACCCATACACCGGGATTTGTGAGACGCTCTGTTGCGTTCTGGCTCGACATGTTGCTTGTAGGCCTTATCTCGATCGTTGCTGAAGGCCTTTTGCAACTGGGAGTTTGGGCGCTTACCAATCTTTTAGATTCAGGGGCATTTGCAGATCCTTCATCGGTATCAGAAATATCTCAGTGGATAACAGCAATAGCTCAGACGCCTTCTTCATGGATTGGGGTAGCCGCTTTTGTGCTGGTAGAGGTCATCATGCCGTGGTTTCATGAAGGTTCTACTCCAGGTGGCGGCTTCGTGCGTATGAGCTTTGAGACTCACGAGCGTACGGCGGGGAAGCGCTTTATCTTCTATGTCGTGCGTGTAGTAGTACTCATGCTGTCATGGCTCTACATTCCTATAGCTTGGCCGATCCTTATTATCTTTTGGCTGTTTTCTCACAAGATGCCTTACGACCTGATTTAGACCGCTTGCACGTTTAGATTGTTCTTTACCTTAAACCTGGTATTCTTCGTAGCAATATATCCCCATTTCGCCTGCGAAGGAGGAGGGACGATGAGCTCTTTAGTGCCTATCTTTTGGCTCATTGTGTTTGTGGTAATTGTTGCAGTTGTGCTCTTTAACACGTTGTTTGTCGTTAAGCAGCAGCATGCGGTCATTATCGAGCGACTGGGTCGATTCCAAAAAATTGTTGGATCGGGCTTGCATGCAAAAATTCCTATCATTGATCGTAAGGCAGCTACTGTAAGCTTGCGTACGATGAAAAATGGGTTTGATATTGATGCAAAGACAGAGGATAACGTTACCATCGGTCTTGAAGTCTCAGCTCAATATCATGTTTCCTATGAAATGGGGCGTGGTCCCGCC
>URWR01000168.1 GCA_900551595.1 uncultured Coriobacteriaceae bacterium | reverse complement strand
TACTTGCATTAATATGCCCCAATGCCCTATACGAAAACCCCTGCCGCAACCTCTGAGCCGAACATAGGTGCAAACAAAAATGCAAAACCACCTTCAGCACCACCAGTGCCGCCCGGGAGTGGCACCGCGGAGGTGAGAAGTTCAATCATCGACCCACAGGCAAGACAGGTAAGAAAATCTGCTTCAATGCCAAATGCTTTGAGTACAAACCACGGAAGAGAGAATTGCCATCCGAGCTGAATAAGGGTGACCACCAGCGTAGCCAGCATACGCCGCCAATCACGAGCTGCATGAGAAAACCCTCGAGAGAATTCCAGAACTTGCGTATCGAGAAAAGACCGATATTTTGAAAGGTCTTTGTTGGGTGCAAAACGTTTAACAAGTCTAAGAACAGCATTTCCCAGGCGCATTACCAAACGAGGCGCTAAACAAATAGCGAGAAGCGCAATGACTTCCACTATTTTGAAGCCAAAAAGAGCTGCTCCGATAAGAAAAACATTGCCGTACGTCTCAACAAAATATCCCCCACGGAATATAAGCATCAGCGCAGCAAAGATTCCTTCACCGGCCTCATAAACGATAAAGCGCGTATATTGCAGTGCACCCGCACCACCCATGGACAGGCCTGTACGCGAAAGACGAAATATCTGCGCCGGAGCACCGCCAGTGCCATTGGGAGTGAGGTTAGAGAAAAAGATACCTGTGGCCTCAACGCTCATAAGGTCACGGATACCAACAGGCGATTTTGGATCATCAATTACTGCCAATACATAGGCAAGTACACCAAAGAAAAAGTAAACCACATAGGCGCCCATGGCTAAGACAACCCATGTATTATTCAGCGTTCTCAGGGATTCAATAAATTCGCCCCATTGTCCCGAGATAACAAGATAAGCTGCATAGATAAGAGCTACTACGCAGAGAAAAATAACACTCTTGCGCACTGATCCCATATTTTGATGGGATGAATCAGCGCTACTCGAGACAGTTGTACGAACCTTCGCACGCTTATTTCTAGCCATGGAATCTACAGCGGTTTGGTGTTAGTTGAACTTTACTAGGCGTCGTGCGAGACGATAGGCGCCAGACGTAATATCTTTTCCTGCCTTACTCGGCAAGTTAGTCATGATGCCAATAAAGCCTAAACGACAACGACGCCAGAGACGCCTATCGTAATCATGTAGATCATTCCAAAGCTTCTTAAGCTCATCCATCGCATCCGGACGATCGGAAAGCTTTGAGAACACCGAGCAAATTGCCATCATAATGACAAAATAATTCACCATGTAACTACGCAGCTGTACTGAAGCAATGTCTTCATACAGGTGGTAGCTATTCATCATGATGCGTGTAACGCGCACCTGCTGATCAATTCTGCTAGCCATCACATGCTCATTAACCGATTGATCTTCACGTCCAATAAAGTAACGATAGAGATCAACATCGAGGTAGCACATGGTTTCACAGCGTGGGAGCGGGACATAGGCATAGATATTGTCTACATAGAAGGTATGAGCTGGGAGCGGTAAGCCGCCACCAGCGCGCAAAACATCGGCTCGGTAACAAAGAGAATGCATGAGCAAGTTTTGCGTCATGTGGAAGTGCCCTATTTCATTCCAGGCAAATACTCGGCCTTCAGGAAGCACCTTACGATAATCCACAACATTTTGCTTTCCATCAACCACATGTTCGTACACATAGTTGGTGATAAACAAGTCAATTCTATTATCTGTTTTGATAGCAGTGCGGATATAATCAAGCAGCACGCTCAATGCATGGGCATCAACCCAGTCGTCAGAATCCACAACCTTGTAATACACACCATCTGCATGCTCAAGACCCGTCTTGACTGCTATACCATGTCCACCATTTTCTTGGTGGACTGCTTTGATGAGGTTGGGATAGCGCTCCGCCCACTCATCGGCTTTCTGAGGGGTGGTATCTTTCTGAGAGCCATCATCAACAATGACAATCTGAATGTCATCTGCATACTCAGACCCTTCCAGAATGGAAGAGATGCAATGATCCATATAGTCAGCAGAGTTGTAACAAGGAATACCAAATGTGATGGTCTTTCCTTCGATATGCTCCGTTCGCTGTAGCTCTGACATTACCCAGCAATCCTCACTAGCGCTGTGCCACTATCTCATCGCTCAATTCGAGCGCAGAGGCACAAACGGCATCCATGTCGTAGTAACGATACTCTGCAAGACGGCCCACTGGATGGAAATTGAGCAGGCCCTCAACACGCTCACGATAGCGACGATACAGTGCTTGAGTTTCATCTTCAATGATGGCGTAATAAGGCGTCTGCCCACTACCGGGTTCATAAGCCTTAGAATATTCACGCATAATAGTTGTTTTACCAGGAACAACCTGGCCTGTCATATTCTTGAATTCGGTAATACGCGTGAAGTCTTCACTCGTTGTGTAATTAACCGTACCCACAGGCTGGAATTGATCCTTATCAAGCGTCTCAAACACCATATCAAGTGTTCGATATGGCAAAGCGCCCAAATCGTAATCAAAGAGCTCATCCAGTGGACCGGTATAGATAATCTCTCCGCCATACGGACGCTCACGCACGGTTATGCCGTCGGAGCTAAAGCCCAAAAGATCGCGAGCATCCACTTCAAGAAAGACATCGATAAGATCGTGATCAAGCATGCGCTCAAAAAGGCGTGTATAACCATCAACCGGCATGCCCTGATGTGGAGCCTGCGGGAAATAACGGTCATCATCACCGATAAATACCGGTACACGTCCTGTAACAGAAGGATCAATTTGGTCAGGGGTTTTACCCCACTGCTTCATGGTGTAGTGCAGAAATACATTTTCATACACGTAATCGGCAACTTCTGCGAGTTCAGCATCGTTCTTCTCGCGAAGCTCCATAATAGGCACTTTTTTATTTTCACCGAATGTGGCTACAAGCTTTTCGTAGAGATGCTCTCCGTGCTCTTCGCCAAAAGCCAACTTCAAAGAAGTGTGGTTAAAAGGCACCGGCATGAGAGTGCCATGAATGTTGGCAAGCACCTTATGCTGATAGTCCGTCCACTCAGTAAAACGAGACAAGAATTGATGCACACGGTCATTGTATGTGTGATAGATATGCGGCCCATACTTATGGATAAGAATACCGGCGGCATCGAGACAATCGTACGCATTACCTGCAATATGATTTCGGCGCTCAAGAACAGCTACGCGAGAACCACACGTCTCCGCAAGACGACGTGCACAAGTGGCACCTGCATAGCCGGCGCCGATGACGATGACGTCGTACAGATCGGGGTTGAAATCCGAGGGCAGTCCGATGTCGCTTGTCATCTGAATCCTTCCATCTAACGTAATACCACGTTTCCTAGTATTGTTTTATAAAGAAAGACGCAATCCGTGTACGGAGAGCTTCTTAAACTTCGTACCGATTCTAACACGCGTCCATATAATAGGTTGCAGTGCACATGGAAGGCATAGAGAGAGGACTACAATGAGCGATTTTCTAGAGCGTATGAAAACTGCCGCCAAAGCCTACAAGAAGACAATTGTTTTACCGGAAGGTGAAGATCCACGCACGCTTGAAGATGCGCGCAAAA
>URWR01000167.1 GCA_900551595.1 uncultured Coriobacteriaceae bacterium | reverse complement strand
GGCACTGAGCTTGTGTAAAAGTTTGGTCTCCAAGGAAGATCAGCATGAAGCAGCATATCTCTCGGTGCTTCGCGTGCAAGTACTGCGAATTACAGGGCGCAGGGCAGGCGGCGGAGACGGTATGACCTATGCTGAGTTCAACAAGCATGTTACTGAGATACTGCAACAGACAGTGCGTGCAGATGGTGTTATAGACCTCTTTGAGAAAGACAGCGTTGAGATTTCCCTCTTTGATGAGGCGTTTCTTGAAGAAGTTGCTCAGATGAAACAGAAGAATATTGCTGTCGAAAGCCTCAAACGACTTATTAAAGAGCAGGTGCGCTCATATCAGAGAACAAGCGTGGTAAAAGCACAAAAGTTCAGCGAGATGCTTCAGGGCACTTTGAATTCGTACCTCAATGGCATGCTTACTAATGCTGAAGTTATTGAAGAGCTCATTAAAATGGCCAAGGACATGATGCAAGATCGCAGTGACGCTGTAGCGCTTGGTCTTAATGATGAAGAGATGGCGTTTTACGACGCAATTACGAAGCCTGAGGCTGTGAAGGATTTTTACAATAACGATGAGCTCGTTGTCATAACGAAGGAACTTACAGAAACCCTTCAGCGAAGTGCCACTATTGATTGGCAAAAGAAAGAAAGTGCCCGTGCAGGCATGCGGCGCGCGATCAAGCGCTTGCTCAAGAAGTATAAGTATCCTCCGGATGATCAAAAGGAAGCACTTAATACCATCATGGATCAATGCGAACTGTGGGCAGATATACAGATTGCCGGGTAGGAGCAGAGATGGCACGAAAGAAGACTGAAAATACTGCTGAGATTGGCTTTGAAGAGCAGATTTGGCGTGCTGCGGATAAACTGCGGGGCAACATTGATGCATCCGAGTATAAAAACGTTGTGCTTGGTCTTATCTTCCTCAAGTACATTTCCGACAAGTTTGATCAACGATATCAAGAGCTTGTTGAAGAGGGACAGGGGTTTGAAGAAGATCGCGACGAATATACCTATAAGAACATCTTTTTCGTTCCTGAGGGTGCGCGCTGGAAAACCATTGCTGCTGCAGCTCATACGCCCGAAATCGGCAAGGTTATCGATGAGGCTATGCGATTGATTGAGGCGGAGAATGACCGTCTTAAGAACATTTTGCCTAAGAACTTTGCTCGTCAGGAGCTTGATAAACGTCGTCTTGGTGACGTGGTTGACCTGTTCACTAACGTGCAGATGGCGGAAAAGGGTGATACGCGAGATATTCTTGGTCGTACATACGAATATTGTCTTGCTAAGTTTGCTGAGGCTGAGGGTAAGAATGCTGGTGAGTTCTATACGCCAGCCTGCGTAGTCAAAACCCTCGTTGAGGTTATCGAGCCTTATCATGGGCGCGTGTACGACCCATGCTGTGGATCGGGCGGCATGTTTGTGCAGTCTGCTGAGTTTGTAAAACGTCATCAGGGTAATATCAACGACCTTGCTATTTATGGTCAGGAAAGCAATCCGACTACTTGGAAGATGGCGACGATGAATTTAGCCATTCGCGGTATCGACGCCGATCTAGGCAAGTTCAATGCAGATACGTTCTTCAATGACCTTCATAAGACCGAGAAGTTTGATTTCATCCTCGCAAATCCACCGTTCAATTTGAAAGATTGGGGCGGTGACAAGCTCAAGGATGATCCGCGTTGGGAATACGGCATTCCACCTGAGGGCAACGCAAACTTTGCTTGGGTACAGCATATGATTCACCATCTTAACCGTACTGGTCGTATGGGTATGGTACTTGCCAATGGTTCGCTCTCAAGCCAGACGAGCGGTGAAGGTGATATTCGCGCCAACATTGTTAAAGCAGATCTTGTTGAAGGCATCATCGCGATGCCCGATAAGCTGTTTTACAGCACAGGCATTCCTGTAAGCCTCTGGATTATTTCTAAGCAGAAGGCTCAACCGGGAAAGACACTCTTCATCGATGCTCGCAACATGGGCACGATGGTGAGCCGCAAGCTACGAGAGTTTACCGATGAGGATATCGCCAAGATTTCCGGCGCTTTCGATGCATTCCGAAACGGAACGCTTGAGGAAGAAAAAGGTTTTTCTGCGACAGTGTCAACCGAGGATATTGCGAAGCAAGACTATATCCTCACGCCTGGCCGCTATGTTGGCATTGCCGATATAGAAGAAGATGACGAACCCTTTGAGGAAAAGATGACTCGCCTAACAAGCGAGATTTCGAAGTGCTTTGAGGAATCCAACCGTCTGCAAGAGCAGATCAAGAAGAACTTGGAGGCGATTGGGTATGAAGTATAAACCTCTTGAAGAATGTGTCGAAACGGTGATTGATCATAGAGGTTTAACTCCTAAAAAGCTTCAAGGAGATTGGTCCCAAGTTGGATATCGCGCAATCTCTGCAAAGAACATAAAGAACGGAATACTCGTCAACGAAGGCTCTATGAAACGCGTTGACAGCGCTCTGTACAAGCGTTGGATGACCGAAGAAATTGAGCGAGGTTATATTTTCATCACGTCCGAGGCCCCTTTCGGGGAAGTGCTGTATTGGGATTCAGATGAAAAACTTGTCTTAAGTCAGAGGGTCTTTGGGCTTAAAGCTCGTTCATCTATTTGTGACGCGCGGTATCTCTATTACTGGATGCGTTGCCCCTACTTTCAAAGGGAGATGATGGGACGTTCGACGGGAACCACTGTTACGGGCCTCCGTCAGCCAGAGCTACTCAAGTGCGTCGTTGCCGTACCAGACCTTGACGTTCAAAAGAAAATAGCATCCACGCTTTCGATTATTGATAAAAAGATTGAACTCAACAATCGGCTAAATGATTATTTAGCGTAAATACTTCTTCAAAACTCTCAAATTACCTTGCGAAAGCAATATTCTCGCTGAACGATTCTGTTTGGTATTGAAGTCGTCGAAGAGAATATACTTTCGGTTATTATTCAATAGATACACGTTGCTATGGGCAATCGAATTGCGCAAATGCCTTAGCAAACAACTCATTTCGCATTCGTCAGCAGATTTTCTGCTGCAGATGAAACACTTGCTTTTCCGTGACACCGTCGAAGAGCTGGATAGGGAATAACGCTCGAGTTGTTTTTCGTTAATACTTCCGGACGTATAGAACCGGAATGACTCATTCCTGATTCTCGCTTCGCGAAGAAAGCTAGCCCAAGCCTGAGCAAGTCCAGCCTTCGGAATATCACCCGCACTCGAGCTACTGATCGTTGGTGCAAGATGCAAAAAGAAGCTAAAGAGGCTTTTAAGCTTCATGTCCTCCGTTTCAAAAGGAACAATATGATAAGACAAAATATCCGCAATCTTCAAAACCGTATTCCTAACCCGACCCGACTAATGCTAAGCGATCTCAAATCCCCGACACATCAATCTCGCGCGACATCAGCTTAGGAAGCAAGGTGTCGCGCAAATTCGCCAGCGTTCTGCTTTCGGAGGCGTTAGCCTCCATGGCCTTTACTAATGGAATAATTTGCCGCTCATATTCTAGTCTTCTCCTGTCCTTCAAAACAGGAACTGGCAGTGACTTTAGCGTTGTGAGGTTCAGATTAGCTTGAACTGCTTGCTGGACTCTCCGCGCATAATAGCTCTT
>URWR01000166.1 GCA_900551595.1 uncultured Coriobacteriaceae bacterium | reverse complement strand
GCGATCCCCTCGCATTTGCTCACGGCTTCAACATCCACTACGGCTACATCAAGGCTCCCGAGGACGTTAACGTTGTTATGTGCGCACCCAAGGGCCCGGGCCACATCGTTCGCCGTCAGTTTACTGAGGGTTCCGGCGTGCCTGATCTCGCATGCGTTTATCAGGATGCCACGGGCGATGCCTGGGATATCGTCCTCTCCTACTGCTGGGGCGTCGGCGGTGCTCGCTCCGGCATCATCAAGGCAACCTTCAAAGAGGAGACCGAAGAGGACCTCTTTGGTGAGCAGGCAGTGCTTTGCGGCGGCCTTGTTGAGCTTGTCAAAGCTGGTTTCGAGACCCTTACCGAGGCTGGCTATCCTGAAGAGCTTGCATACTTTGAGGTGTATCACGAGATGAAGATGATCGTCGACCTCATGTATGAGAGCGGCATCCACTTCATGAACTACTCAATCTCCAACACCGCAGAGTACGGCGAATACTATGCTGGCCCCAAGGTTATCAATGCCGAATCCCGCAAGGCTATGAAGGAGATTCTTGCTCGCATTCAGGACGGCAGCTTTGCTCAGGAGTTTGTTGACGATTGCAACAACGATCATAAGTGGCTGCTCGAGAAGCGTGAAGAGATCAACACACACCCCATCGAGAAGACCGGTGAGAAGATCCGCTCTATGTTCAGCTGGATTAAGAAGTAGGCATATGCACTAACTACGTGCTCTGCATATACTCGTACCTCGCAAGCTACGATATATACAGCAAAGCGGCCCGGACATGACTGTTCGGGCCGCTTTATTGAATAAATAGTCCAATGCCAATCCAAGCGTTTGGCTAAAGATTGCTTAAAAATCCCCTAAAACATCGTCTTTGCCATAGGTCAAACTGTACGCAGTCTCAAGGGCGCGAAGCAGCTCGCGTACATCTTCCTCATCCATCTTGCTCAAACTCTTAGCAAGATTGGAAACACCACCGGTATTGCGATCATGAGCATGTTCTATGCCTGCATCAGTACAGGTTGCAATAACACGCCTACGATCATGTGGGTCTTGGACGCGTACTGCATATCCTTTGGTTTCGAGTGAATCAAGAATGCGAGTCATTCGTGGGCGGGAGTAGCCTAACCGGGCTGCCAAATCAGATGGACTCATACCGTTTTCTTGACGTGAGAGAAACTCTAAAACAGGGTCCTCGCCCATTGACATGCCGTAGGCGGTTCCAATAGAACCCTTTGCAACTCCACGAGAATACATTATGAGTTGTTTTGCCGCAGCCTCATAATCCATTTCTTCGCTACTCAACCTCCCTCGATATTCAAGACGCATTTTTGACCATCCCATTTCACGATGTTTAATATTAGCAATAATTTGACTATTTTTCAGTACTTTCAGATTTCTGCACACGCTTCAGCATGGTAAGAATTTCGTTTGCAAAGCCATCATGATTATTGTCTAACCTTGTGATATGCGCAGCAGCTTCGCGCACTTCAAGCGGTGCATTTGCCATCGCCCAGCTTTCAGGCACAGCTTGCAGCATATCAATATCGTTGCGTCCATCGCCAAAAACCATGGCTTGTATAAGCTCAACATTGAGGTGTTTGCACACACACGTAATTCCTACTGTTTTGCTCACATGTCCATCCATGATTTCGCACAATATCGGCGAAGATCGCACAACTTTAAGATGAGGAAACGCAGCACTAAGCTCCGCCTCTGCCCGCTCAATAGCATCTGGTTCACCGACGAGCAGATATTTATGAATCCCCTGCGAAGCTATTACATCTTGAAGATTAACCTCATGCGCCTGCACGCCCACAACTGTCTCTTCGCGTTTCACACGGGCATCCGTCCGATCGGCAACAAACCAATTATGAAAGCCATACGCCATCACTGTGAGCTCAGGGTATGTACGAGTAATAAATGCGTAGGTTTCATTTGCTTGGCTGGTGTCGATCGGACAGGATAACAACTCTGTCCCATTCCCATCGATAACGTACGCACCGCTATAACAAATGGTGGGACCCGTGCAATAAAGCTCCTGGCGAATGACGTCAAGAGCTTCTGGCATGCGTGCGGATACGAGCACAAGAGGTATATACCGCTTATGCAGCTCGAAAGCCGCAGCTGAAGTAGTTTTAGTAACACAATGATTGGTGTTGAGGATTGTTCCATCAACATCAGAAAACACAACTGACGGAGTCCATGCTTGAGTGGCTAAACTGCTGGGTGTGTACATTTCAATCACTTTGAAGACACCTCTTTAGAAGGAGTCTTCTTGGTCATTTTTTGCTCGCGATGATGCTTATTGCTATCTTGCTTAGCCTTTTCCAGATTAATACCAGCGGCATCTAATATAGCTTCCACATTGCGTCGTGCATTGTTGGTGCCTATCTTCAGCACTAAGGCTGCTATACCTCCAAGCACAGCAAGCACTATGCCCAACACTCCAAATCCAGTTCCTCCACCCATCGAGAAGCCCCAATAAGCCACTATGATGCCTATAACGAGGAGAGAGCAGGCGAGGCGCAACCAAGCACTTAGCTGTTGAATAGCATTTGTTTGAAGTTGTGCCTCACGAACGAGATCTTTTTTAGACCATCCGTTTGTATCGAGTGATTTAAGTGGCTTCATGGGATAGAAACTCCTTAACTATGAGGCCCGAGCTGCACGTACTCCAGCTCGGGCAAACATAGACAATGGTTTTATTAGCTCACCGTAGCAATTGTGGCAGCGCCGAAGAATCCGCAGGCAGAACCAACGAAAGCGATAACCAAGAGGATAAGCATTGCAACGATAGGACTTACCTTCTTCCTGGCCATGAGCCACCAGCAGAAGACGGTAAAGAGCAGCGAGAGCAAACCAGGATAGATACTCGTAAGCGTGTCCTGTAGAGGACCATTAGGCAGCTGAAGCGCCGTGGTTACCGATACCCACGTTGCATCTACGGCACCAATAACAATCGTGCCGACCATAACAATTGCCTGACGGAGCGCAGTGGCGTTTGGTCCAACAAGCGCCTGAACAGCATCGCCACCGAGCTTATAGCCACGATAGTAAGCGAAACGCATGCCGAAGAATGCAAGGAGGTTCCAAACAACAATATAGAAAATTGCGCCAAGTGGATTGCCGCCCTGGGAAAGACCCATGGCAATACCAAGCAAAATAGGAATAAGCGTGCCAACAATAAGTGAGTCGCCAATGCCAGCAAGAGGACCCATAAGGCCAGCGCGAATACCGTTGATGGTATCGTCATCAACCGGCTCGCCGTTTGCACGTGCCTCTTCAAGACCAACCGTAACGCCAACAATCATGGTGCCAATCTGCGGCTCAGTATTGAAGAATGCTGAATATGTCTGAAGGGCCTTTGCCTGATCCTCTTTCTTATCGTAGAGATCCTCAACAATAGGAAGCATTGAGACAAGGTAACCAAAGGTCTGCATGTGCTCCTGAGAGAAGCAGGTAAGGTTGCCGTAATACCAATTACGGAAAGACTTGCTCAATGCTTTCTTGGAGACTCTGCGGCCGCCCTTTGCCTCGACGGTATTCTCAGCCATTAGATGTCCTCCTCTTCTTCATCGTCATCAGCAGAAGTGGTGAGCGCAGCAGCTCCGCCACTGCTTACGTGATCGATCTTTGTCTTAAGCGTGGTGATCTCATAGTTGATAAGTGCGAAGAAGCAAGCGATTGCAGAAGCAG
>URWR01000165.1 GCA_900551595.1 uncultured Coriobacteriaceae bacterium | reverse complement strand
TCATCAAGCGTTCCATCAATCTTCTCAACAGCATGATTTACCGCCTTGCGTGAAGAGCGCAAAGTAAGTGCCAATTCAACGACAGCCCAAACAAGCACTAAAAGCAAAGCAACAATGGCAAGAAAAAGAACCGTCGACTCCATGACACCCTCCTATATAGGCACACCACATTCTGCGATGACGTTGAAGAGATTCTACCCATTCGTAGAGTTATCTGACGCATTTCCTCGATTGCTTGTATCATCCGCTCGGTCACGAAACACAGAATCTATGCGCCATGCCTCCCAGCCTCGAGGACTGGGATGGAAAAAGGCACCTCGTTGAAGTCCATCTGGAAGATACTGCTGGCTCACCCAGCCGCCTTCAAAATCATGTGGATAGAGATAAGATCCATAGGCATCTGACCCAGGACGATGTCTATCGCGCAAATGATTGGGAACTTCGCGACGCGGTCCTTTTCGCACCTCAGCAAGAGCTGCATCTATACCAGCCTCGGCGGCATTGGATTTAGGAGCCAATGCCATATACAGCGCCGCTTGTGCCAGATTGATACGACATTCCGGATAGCCAATGACTTCCGCGGAACGAAAAGCCGCTTCAGCAATGAGAAGAGCTTCTGGATCGGCATTACCAATATCCTCAGAGGCAAGAATGAAAATACGCCTTGCAATAAACTTTGGATCTTCGCCCGCATCTATCATGCGTGCAAGCCAATAGAGTGCAGCATCCGGATCGGATCCACGCATCGACTTGATGAATGCCGAGATAATGTCGTAATGCATATCACCGGATTTATCGTACGGCAACCCTCGACGAGGATTTGCTTCAAGAACATGCTCTGAAGTAATGCGCACTTTATTGTCTTTACTTGCCACCTCACCAGGAGCGAGTGCCATCTGACTGGCCAGCTCCAACGAGGTAAGCGCTGCTCGTCCATCTCCCCCAGCAAAGGCAACAATTTCATTAAGTGCATCGTCTTCAAGGGCAAAAGCCCCATCAAGCCCATGAGGACTCTCGAGAGCTCGTGCAATTAAGACCCGAATTGAGGCATCATCAAGCGGCGTAAGCTCCACAACGCGCGAGCGACTGAGAAGCGCGGAGTTCACTTCAAAATAAGGGTTTTCGGTTGTGGCACCAATAAGAACAACGGTGCGATCCTCAACAGCATGAAGTAACGCATCCTGCTGAGAGCGATTAAAGCGATGAATTTCGTCCACGAACAGGATGGTACGGCGACCTCCGGTGAGCAAACGCTGCTCAGCAGCCTCTATCTCACGGCGCAAATCCTTGACAGTGCCGGTGATTGCAGACACTTCAATAAACTCTGCATGCGTTGTGTTAGCAACAATCCGAGCAAGGGTAGTTTTACCCGTGCCAGCCGGCCCATATAAAATGACACTTGAGAGCGCGTCGTGCTCAATAGCACGACGCAACCATGAATCTGGACCGACCGCCTGGGACTGACCTACATATTCTGCAAGCGTCTGCGGACGCATGCGCACAGCCAGCGGAGCGTTCTCATTGCGCTTAAAACGTTCTATGTTAGTGAAGAGCGTATCCATTCGAACAATTGTACGCCTTACAGATTGAAACGGCCATAGTAAAACTCAAAGCAAACAAGAACTATGTTATGCATGTACACCCTCGACAAAGTAGCCCCGATATGGGAAGAGCGATGACGCAGCTGGAAAAAGCTTCTCACACGTGGCAATAAAATAATCATCAGTCATAGCAGAAATAAAATCCACTACCGTCTGGTCGAGATCCTCTTGCCAAGCATACCGCTTTCCATAGAACGACAAACGGCGCTCGGTTGGCAAGATATGATGCGCAAATATTGCAGCAGATTCATCGCCAGCTTCAAGAGCTTCGTATTCATGGCAATAAAGCTCTTCAAACAGCTCTGCAACATCTGAAGAAAAATCGCCATTGACCTCAGCTGCTCCATAAATCTTTTCGTAGTTTTCACGCTTAGCACGGCGCATCTCAGAAAAGCCGGCTTCGCTCATAACAATTTTGCCTGCATGCAAGCTGTGTTCAACAATGTCTACAACGAATGCCGATAAAGCCCATGCATTATAGCCTCCACCCATGCCATCTTCGAAGTCTTGTTCTGACAAAAGCCCTGCGCGAATAGCATCTTGTCTATCTTTTCCCACATAAGCAATGATGTCGGCAACGCGCACGACACAACCTTCAAGCGTCATAGGACGTAAATGATTAATACGAGTAGCACCACGCTCCCAGCAATCCTCGACCGTCTCATCAAATGTCAGAAAATCTGAGAGGCTGCTCGTTTCAAAAACTTGCTGTTCAAACTCACCGTTATGGCAGAGCACGCCATCAAGCACTTGCAGAGATACATTGCGACCACAAAGAGTGTCGGCTACACGAACACTTTGGACATTATGGAAAAACCAACGCCCCGTCCGACAATGATATACCTCAGATAAGAAGCGCTCCCCCGCATGACCAAAAGGGGTATGCCCCAAATCATGGGCAAGTGCAATAGCCTCAATAAGGTCTAAATTGAGACCTAAAGCACGACCAATATCGCGTGCAACACGTGCAACAAGCTGAACATGCAAACCACGCCGTGCAAGATCGTCATTCGCACGAAATGAGAAGACTTGCGTTTTGCCTGAAAGGCGATTGTACGCAGGAATATGCACGATCTTCTCGGCATCTCTCACAAATGCAGGACGCAGGGGGTTTTGTTTGTCACGTTCGCACGTCTCTCTACGAATTGCTGCATTCGATGGGCAAGCATGTGACCCTGGCACACCACGACGAAGCGTTTCTGCAACCTGAGCAGACGCAGCAGAAGAAAGCTCAAGGGGTAAGTTAGGGGCGCAGCGGTTAAAAGTTACGCTCATACATCCTCCTCAAAATGATGTTATGGCCCTACTGTACCCAACAAGGCGGACAAAAATGGAGGGGTGTTCGTTAGAGTTATTCGGCAAAATCGAGAGGGAGTGGTGCATTTTTGCACGTTTTTTGAGGCATTTCTTTGTGCAAGTGAGCTAACAGACGCTTGGCAATGAGCTTATTTCCTTCTGCATTTGGATGCTCTAACCCATCGGCAAGCAAATGTGCATCACGCGCACCCAACAGCTCCATACCATCAATAAAAGACATATTTTTATGGTTCTGTGCAGCCTCTTTAAGAAAAGATGCGACCTCAGGAAAGCAACTGCGTGGATGCGTAGGCCAGCGTTTCTCAGAAAACCAAGTCGTAGACATAACAGTGCAAGGTACGGTAGGCCACGCACGCTCAACAAGATCGAGATACGTTTTGATTTCTCGACGAACCACGTCTGCACGACAGGGCTCATAGCGATAATTGCCACCATATTCCACTATGACCATTGCCGGAGAAACTCGTTTTGGCACATCCGCTAAAGAGCTAACTTGGACAACTTGGCCACCAACACCTTGATTGACCACATCAAGCCCAAGTTCGTCTGCAACAAGGGTGGGCCAAGCAAATGCCGGATCGTCACACACAAAACCTTGTGCCAGCGAATCTCCTAACACCAGCAGCAAAGGTCGCGCAGGAACAGGGATAAGTTGTGACGCAGGTGATGCGAAGAGTGTTCGTATCACGCATCCCCTTAAACAAGGCAAGAACAGGCGCACGCGCCGCATTTCTCCAATACCAGGAAGATGCTGAATACCAGCAGGAACCGGTGT
>URWR01000164.1 GCA_900551595.1 uncultured Coriobacteriaceae bacterium | reverse complement strand
AAGCCGTTTTGAATCATCGTCATCGTAAATAGCAAAGTTCGGTTCATACCCCAGCAAATCGGCATCTTCACGCAAGATACGGACACACATTGCATGGAAGGTACACACCCACATTCCACGTGTTCCGCCAGGCAGCAAGGCAGCTAAACGTTCACGCATTTCGGCGGCAGCCTTATTTGTAAACGTGATTGCCAGCACCTGCCAAGGACGAATGCCTTCGTCAGAAATCATATGAGCAATACGATAGGTAAGCACGCGTGTCTTACCTGAGCCCGCACCCGCAAGCACCAGCAAAGGACCCCGTGTGCACTCCACAGCAGTTCGCTGAGCTGGATTGAGGCCAGACAGATCCACTGACTGCGACCCATAATCAGAAGTTGATACTGTTTCTTCTGAAAACAGCCGTGAACCAGTGTTTAAATCGTTGCTCATATACATGCTCCCGAGTAATAAACCGTCACAAAAACCGCTTGGGTTTTCTTACTTTCACACGAATCTTTAAGTCTAGCGGCATTACGACACTTTATGGCTAATAAGCTTTTATAGGCACTAAACATACAAGCGTTTTTTATACCTATTGCGCTATAGTCGTTCCCTAAACCCAATATCAACAACAGAAATCTCTTTATCTCGGTTTGTTGTTCTTTAAACGCAATGAAAGGTTCACGATGGCTCAGTGGATTCTTAAACATTTTGTCTCTGGCGATAGTGAAAATGTTTCACCAAAAGATCGTAGCCGTGTTGGAACCGCTGCAAGTATTGTCGGAATAATCGCCAACATTGCCCTGTGCCTTATGAAAGGTCTTGTTGGCCTTATGGTGGGCTCTGTTTCTATCGTGGCAGATGCTGTTAACAACCTTTCCGATGCCTCCAGCAACATTATTTCGTTCTTAGGCTTTAAGCTCGCAAGCCGACCAGCAGATGATAAACATCCCTATGGACATGGGCGCTATGAGTACCTCAGTGGTCTTGTGGTAGCAACGCTTGTGAGCGCTATTGGCATCGAGTTGGTGCTTACTTCAGTTGATAAGATCGTACATCCACAGCCTACAGACTTTGGCATTCCTGTCATTGTGGTCCTCGTACTTTCCATCTTCATAAAGCTCTGGCTAGCACACTTCAATCGAGCCTTGGGACGCGCAATCTCATCCACCACACTGGAAGCAACTGCCGTAGATGCTCGCAATGACGTCATAAGCACCGCAGGCGTTTTAGTAGCTGCCGCACTCTCCGATGCCACCGGCTTTGATCTGGATGGTTGGGCAGGTGTTGTTATTGGCGCTTTTGTCATCTTCAGTGGCCTCAGCCTCATACGAGATACGCTCAATCCCCTGCTTGGACAAGCACCTGACCCAGCATTAGTGAAGCATATTCATGACACCATCATGAGCTATCCCGGAGTCTTGGGAACTCACGATCTGATGGTGCATGATTACGGTCCAGGACGTCTTGTAGCAAGCGCTCATGTAGAGATGGCTGCTGAAGAAAACCCAATGGAAAGCCATGACACCATAGACAATATTGAAGAGCATTTTCGTCAGGAAGGCTTGATCGTCATTCTTCACTACGACCCAATTGTCACGAATGATGAATCGGTTAAAACCATGCGTGGCTGGATCGCAGAAGCGATTTTATCCATAGATTCACGCCTGACAATTCATGATCTACGAACTGTTCCGGGACCAACTCACACCAACGTTATTTTTGATGTGGTGCGCCCCCATGATTTACCTCTGGACGATGATGAGCTCCGTGACGCAATTTCTAAGATTGTGACAACACGCTATCCAAACGCTATTTGCAAAATCACCGTTGACTCGAGTTACGTGAGCGCTGTCTAAGCAACATTTCACTTTCAAAGACACCTTATACCGAGCGTGTTAAATCAACTCCGCTCTAACATCCATAAGACTGAAAGAGCACTAGTCTCCCTGTTGTACAACTTCGCTACGCAGGGAGCACCGTATGCACCAAATACTTTTCTTTTCTGATAAAGAGTTTCATGAACGCGCAGAACATATGCTTGAGAAGCTCGGGCTTGCCAATGAGGTGTCCCTTAAAATCGTCGCGAGTAAACAATATGCAGCGCCCACGCCCGAAGATCTTAATGGATGTGAAGCCTTTATAAGCGAAAGTGCTCTTATTACGGCAGAGGTAGCTGAAAACCTTCGTCAAGCTGGAATAAGATGCTGCTCGGTCATGTCTATTGGCATGAACCATGTAGATGTAGATGCTTGCACTAAGAATGGCATTATTGTTACCAATTGCCCTGGTTACTGTGCTGAAGAAGTGGCTCTTCATACCGTGGCACTCATGCTGGATCTTATGCGCAATATCTCAATGGGCTATCAATCCGTGCTAGAAGGCAACTGGAATCCACGTGTAGGTATTCCCACACACAGGCCCGCCGGACAAACACTTGGCCTTGTCTTCTTTGGCAGAATTGCTCAACAGGTAGCTCCTCTCGCTCAGGCACTCGGAATGAACGTTGTTGTATGGGCACCAACAAAAAGTAAAGAAGAGCTTGCAGCTAAAGGGTGTAAACAGGCAGAGACACTTGAGGAGCTCCTCATCCAGTCAGATGTTGTAAGCCTTCACTGCCCTCTCATACCTGAGACAAAAAATCTTATGGGCGAAAAAGAGTTTGAACTCATGAAGCCACATGCGCTGTTTATCAATACCGCACGGGGAGAATGTGTTGATGAAGACGCCCTTCTCAACGCGCTGAATACAAGCATTGCTAGCAATGGTGAGAAGGGCATTCTTGCCTGTGGACTCGACACGGTATGCGGTGAATCCAACCACTCATTTAACCGAAAGCTTATTGAACATCCACGGAGCCTTGTAACGCCGCACTTGGCCTATAACTCAGAAGAAGCGGTTGATGCTCTCGTGCGCATGACCATCGAAGCTGCCGCCCAATTCGTCGTAGAGCATCGCATACCCGACAATGCCTACAACGCCGAAGATCTGATAAAAGCTGGCACGTTACCACTCTAGTTGCAGCATCACAGAGCTTGTAGGAGTGCTTGGCAACCTTCAAGAACATCATCAAAGGTTGTATCAAAATCACCTGAGTACCAGGGATCAGAGATATCGCGAGGATTATCTGACCAGTCGAGTAGCAAATGAATTTTGCCATCTGGATCTGATCCAAGCATGCGACGCATATTACGCAGATTCAAAGCGTCCATTCCGACGATAAGATCATAGGTATCGTAATCTTTGCGCGTGAGCTGTCGAGAGTAGTGTTTCCCGCAAGCTATGCCCTGATCTGCAAGCTTACGGCGCGTGCGAGGATCAACAGGATTTCCCAATTCTTCAGTACTTGTGGCGGCTGAATCACATTGAATCTCGTCACTTTTGCCAGCCTTAGCAACCAGATCTTTCATTACAAACTCCGCCATTGGTGAGCGGCAGATGTTGCCGTGGCAAACAAACAGTATCTTTGTCATCTTCTATAACCTCTCAGATAGTTAGAAACATTGTCTAGCGCACTACAGTAAAGAAAATGATTACGACAATACCTAAAGCAATGCGATACCAACCAAAAGGCTTGAAGTCATGCTTGCGGACAAACTCCATCAGAAAACGGATAGCGGCAAGCGAAACAAGAAATGCTACAAGGCTGCCCACCAGTAACACCATAAGCTCGTTCGACGTAAACACATTCCCTTCGAGCAGGTACTTTCCAAGACGAAGAGCACTCGCTCCAAACATAACAGGAATAGCCAGATAAAAAGTAAACTCAGCAGCCACAGACCGCGAGCAGCCTAAAAG
>URWR01000163.1 GCA_900551595.1 uncultured Coriobacteriaceae bacterium | reverse complement strand
CGCCATATCTTTCACCTGCGGATAAGTAATTCTATTATCTGCAGATAGAGAGGCCAATACTTCTCTTCCCTTGAAAGCTAAAACGAAATCTTCCTCTCCGGGAGCATCATGAAGATACTCATGAGAATAGCGATGCGGCTGAATATCTTGAATCATTACATTCCCCTCACACAACACCTGGCTCAGCAAGCAGAGTACACTCAATACGAAAACCGTAACAACTCTAACGAATCGAGCTGGCATGGGAAGCTTCAATGAGCGAGTTTATGAGGTTGTCAAACAAATACCGCGAGGAAAAGTAGCCACCTATGGGCAAATTGCGCGACTTATTAATGCTCCCCGTTGTGCACGCTTTGTTGGATTCGCACTGCATTCAAATCCCGAACCAGGCATTATCCCCTGCCATCGGGTTGTTTTTAAAGACGGGTCAACAGCTCCAGGCTTTGCTTTTGGTGGGCCGGATGAACAAAGACGCCTTCTAGAATCAGAAGGGGTTATCTTTACCGATGAAGGTAAAGTAGAGATGAAAACCTGTGCCTGGGAACTATAGGACGTCTCTTAAGTTACTTCTCAGCATCCTGGGTTTCTGCATCATTGTCCACGTGCTGTTCTTCAGATTTTTGAGGCGTCTTTGAGTCATCGTCAGAATCAGGCGATGCCTCAGTTTCATCATTTTCTGCGCTTTCAGCAAAATACGTTGTGATTTCAGGTCCTAAATACTCAGTCTTATCGAGACCAAGAATAAAGAGAAATACCGAGGGGAGCAGCCCAATCCCCACGCCAAATCCAGGACCACTTCCAAACGACCGCGATACCGCAAGCCCAATTAGGACGCCCACGAGAGCTTGTGCTACAAAGAAAAGCACCGTCAGCGGTAACTTGAGCGCTCCAAATTCAAACACCAGAGCGGTCAAAAAGCAGAGCGCCTGTAAAGCAAGCTGAACCCAGAAAAGAAGACTCTTTCCACAGGTGAGACGAGTAAGCATCCAAACGTTGTAGAAAGGTACAAGTCCACGCCACCGCTCAATTCCGCACTTTCCGAAGAGGCTCCAGAGACCAAAGAACGGTAATGCTATTGCGGCAAGACAAAATACAAATCCGCCAATAATAAGAAACAAGCCAAGTGACGCATCAAAAGGACCGCCAAATAGATATGTCAGCTTTGACCACATAATTGAGCCCCCCTATGCCACATAATTATGAGGTGCACAGCATGAATGCAATACCATGCAGTATCGCATGGAAATCCTGTCTCTGTGAATAATCTCCGCGAGGGGTCAATTATTGTTTGTTAGATATGATCAGGTGCTGGTCCAAGCGAGGAAAAATCAGGCTCAATAAGCCCCTGACAAGAAAAAATGCCCTCATCATAATCGTATACATAGATACCGCAGTTTGGGGCGCGCTTGTCAATCTGAACCGGACTGTGATCAGCCTGTAAATTGCAGAAGAGCGTACAAACATCTCCACTTGATACCGCAAGCACATTGCTATGAGCAGGGCGTTCCATAATATCCTGAAGCGTTGCAATTACTCTCGCCTCAAGTTCTTCTTGTGTCTCCCCGCCAAAAGCACCAAAGAAATCCCCATAAGGAAATTGAACAGGAAAATTCACGCCACTTGTGCCTTCGAAAGCCCCAAAGTTCCATTCACGCAAACCAGCAAGCTGATCGTGCGGAAGCACCTCTCCTACCGCAAGCTCGCACGTTTCACTTGCTCGACGAAGGTCTGAGGAATATGCATGATCAAGAGGAATCTGTTCTTCAACGAAATACTGCCCGGCAATCCGAGCTTGAGCTCTACCACGCTGAGTAAGCGAGGAATCACACCAACCCTGAAAAAGATAGCGCAGATTAAACTGTGTTTCAGCATGACGCATAAGGTACAGTCTCTTTGTCACAGCAATAACCCTCTTCATCAAATACTTCCAGCAGATATGAAGTGAAAAATCGTTCCTCTTCACCTTAGCAAAGCTATCTTATATAAGCACAAGGCTTCGAACTAGCACGCCTCAGCAAGAGGTCCCTGAACAAAGGTGATAAGTTTTCCCACGGGGCGACGGGCATCTGCGATAACTCGGCGAGCTTCATCGGGTATCTCAATGGCACACACTGCACCGGGATAAAAATGGAACTTTTCACCGCAGAGCCGTTCGCAAACGCGCTCGAGTGATGGAATATGTCCCACCACAATAGTGCACTCATTATCTGTCTGGGAAAGTGAGCGTAGAAGCTCATCTATATTCTGCTCATAGAGCGGGCGATTGAGATTAGAAAGATTGCATCCTGTTGCAGACATAACGAGATGACCAGTTTCCCTTGCACGCTGCGCAGGACTAATCCAAGCCTCTGTACGATCAGGAACACGCAGTGTTGAAAATGTCTGAGAAAAAGACTCCCGCAGTGCTTCACGGCCATCATTGGTGAGCATACGAAATTCATCAGTTACCTCTTCGGTTGCAGGTTCTGCCATGCCATGGCGAACAAGAACTACAAGAAGCGACATGAATCCTACTCCTCACATATCCATTAAGCATGTGCATAGGCACCAGATAATTGGCAATGCGCATGCAAACCTCTGGCAAACCAGTGACAGAATACCATGGCAAAGATTTCGGCACACGGTGCTTAATCACTGATAGACGGTATTTTCATAGATATAAACGGATGGTGCGTCTACTCCTACATCTTTTTGCCACATTATGACAAAAAGAGAACAGGTAGCTTACAGTCCACGTTCGTAAACAACGTGCAAAGCGAACAAAATTTACAGCTGATCGCTGAGCGCGCTCGTTGCAACAGAAAACGCTTCTTCAACATCATCAGTAATACAAACGAGGTCTTTATCAAGATCAGAAATCATACCCTCTGAAAGTAATGTTCCTTCGATCCAGTTGAAAAGACCTTGCCAGTACGCTGTTCCTACAAGCGCAACAGGCGTGCGCGTAATTTTATGCGTCTGTACCAGAGTAAGTAATTCGAACAGCTCATCAAGGGTTCCAAAACCTCCTGGAAAAACGATAGCGCCGCTGGAATATTTCACAAACATAGTCTTACGAACAAAGAAATACCGGAATGACATGCCGAGGTTAACCCATTTATTAAGACCTTGTTCATGAGGCAACTCAATACCCAGACCAATGGATGCTCCTCCGCCCTCAGATGCACCACGATTTGCTGCCTCCATAATGCCTGGTCCGCCACCCGTGATCGTTGCAATTCCATGTTGCGCAAGAAGATTTCCCACCTTGCGAGCTGCTTGATACATCGGATCGCTACGATCAGTCCGGGCCGAGCCAAAGACAACAACAGCCGGCCCAACTTCAGCTAAAGCACCAAAACCATCAACAAATTCAGCTTGAATACGAAGAACGCGCCATGGATCCATATGGAGCCAGTCGTTTGAGCTTTCTGATGCAAGGAGATTGCCTGTGGTAGTATCCGTAGGAATCATGGGACCGCGCATGATAACGGGACCTCGATAATAGGTGCGCTCCGACATCTCCTGATCGCTATTCGATTGATCATTCTTCTCAGTCATATATATCTCCTCCTGAATAGCATTGTTTTATTTCTCAACAGGTTCCATGGCAACGCGAAAAGCAATATGACGTGTGGTTGCCATTTCATCGAATTTCACAACGTACGCATGCTGCCCTTCATCAACGGCAAGAATAGTTCCAAGACCAAATACTCGATGGGAAACGCGCTGCCCCTTCTGAAAAGCTGGACCGCGCTCGAGAGCTTCAAGAGCAGATTGACGTCCAACAATGAAGGCACGCGCTTCTTCAATT
>URWR01000162.1 GCA_900551595.1 uncultured Coriobacteriaceae bacterium | reverse complement strand
GAGCCACTTATGCTGGCAATTTATTACCATGCTATTGGTTATGTAAATGGCTTCTGCAGCAATCCGCTCGTCGCTGAAGCACTTGAGCAGCTGAATATTCAGCGCCCACAAATAGATTTTCGCTCCGAGATGGGCGACTTCATTAGCATGTGTCTTACTCATTACATAGAGTAACAATCATCTTGCAACGCACGGGAACACTCTCTGAAACACTCGGTTTGTAACCTTACATAGGTTACCGTCGTATTTTCAGAGAGCGAGGTTCCCATGGTCGATACCTCTGCCGAACATTTAGCTACTAACCTTGTTGGTTATCAAACAGCCATCAATCGTGAACTTGCACGCAACGGTGTGCGTTTTGGTGTTTATAAAGATGGAACCTATCAAGATCGACTCTTCCCCTACGATCCCATACCTCGCATTCTTACTTCCGACGACTTTGATCTGCTTGAAGCTGGCCTTAAGCAGCGTGTTGGCGCGCTCAATGCATTCTTACGCGACATCTATTCCGACAAGCGCATCATCCACGATGGTGTTATCCCTGAGGAATTTGTCTACAGCTCCTCAGGCTATCTCCCACAGGTTAATGGCGTAACTCCTCCAGCAGGAATCTACACGCATATTGCTGGCGAGGACTTGGTACAGGATAACGACGGTCGTTGGTGGGTCCTTGAAGATAATTTACGCATTCCTTCGGGTGCGAGCTATCCTCTTTTTGTTCGCGATATCGAACGACATGCTGATCCTCGCTTTTTTCGCGATCATTCCATTCGAGATAATCGCGATTATCCACGGTTATTGCGCAAAACCATGGATTTTGTCTCCACGCAAGGTGTTGCAGTGATTCTTTCACCTGGGCGTCTTAATTCAGCCTTCTTTGAACATGCGTATCTTGCAGAGAAAACAGGTGCCACGCTGGCATTTCCCGAAGACCTTGAAGTTGTAAACAATAAGGTTTACCTGCGCGATTATGCTGGAAATCCTCATCGAGTTGGAGTTATTTATCGGCGTTTATCCGATGAATATCTCGATCCATTTGCTTTTAACCCACAGTCTGTAATAGGCGTACCAGGTGTTTTAGCCGCATATCGATCAGGCAACGTTGCTATTGTAAACGCACCAGGAAATGGCATAGCGGACGACAAGGGCATTTATTATTTCGTGCCTGAAATGGTGCGCTATTATCTGCACGAAGAACCCCTGCTTCACAATGCGCCAACATACTTGCCTTATTTCAAAACAGATCGCAAGCTCGTGCTCGATAGACTTGGCGAATTGGTTATTAAGGACGTTTCAGAAGCAGGCGGTTACGGCGTTGTGTTTGGCTCATCCCTTTCCGCTACTGAGCGCGCCTCCCTGGCAGAGCGCATTACAGCAGAGCCACGACGCTTTATCGCGCAAGAAGTGATTAACTTTCGTGATATAGCGGTTGTTGACGGCAAAGAAGGCAAAACGAGCTTACGTAAATGTGACTTACGAGCTTTTGTATTAACCGGTGCCCATACGCACGTATGGTACTCCGGCCTCACTCGTTACTCATCAGTTCCAGGAGAGATGATTGTGAACTCCTCTCAAGGAGGAGGATTTAAAGACACCTGGGTTTTGGCGCCAGAAAATCGCACTACCCGGGACACTACGCCTGGCCCCGTTTTGGGAGAAGCACTTCACCTGCGTCCTCATGCACTTTCTTTGGTAACAGCTTCTAAGGCAGATTATCTTTATTGGCTTGGACGTTACACCGAGCGTGTATACACCACGCTCAACTTTTTTGTTCCATATTACGATCGCATGATGGATGCTGGCCCTGATGCCTTTAGGCCGCTCGCACATGCGCTCGATCTTCCAGAAAACTTTGATAACCTCGATGAAATGGTTCACAACCTGCTCTATAACGAGCAGGATCCAGGGTCGGTCATAAGTGCGGTAAGGGCAGCATTTAATAATGCCACCATCCTGCGCCCTGAACTTGGCACCCGTCTTATGCAGTATCTCGAACTTGCCATGGCACACATTGAGGATGCAGCTCGACATAACGAAAATACAAGTGATAGATATAGCGATCTGTTTGATTATCGAGACATCAGTGATGATCTTCTTGCCTTCTGGGGTGGAATTGAAAACTCTCCAGCAGATCCGGCTTTTAAAGCACTGCTCTTCTTAAGTAAGTATGTTGAGCGCATTGATTTGTACACACGTTTCGCTCTTTCAGAAGATTACCTCGACGCTCCTCTACGGAAGCTGGCAACGTATACCACCTCACTTGCAACAGCTTCTTTACCCGAAAGCATTGCCGAAGGAATGCGCCAACTCGCAAGCGAACTTCCTCTGCGAGGCTATACCGCGGTCGAAGATCACCTCTGTCAGATTCTTGGTGAGCCGGGAGTATGATCTGTATATTCTGATCGTGAGATACTGATTGTGCTGCAAGGGTTTGTAGTTATAGAGACTGTTCATGCTGCTGAGGAGCCGTATTCATCGTGAGGAAATTATCGTTTAATTACGAAATGGAGCTCACTTTTAGTGGTCCTGTGACTGAGCATCGATTTCAGTTGCGCTGTATTCCTGCTACACGAGCACGCCAGCAAGTCATAGACGTTCTCCTTAAAGTAGAACCCACCTGCCATCTGGATATGATGGTTGACTCTTTTGGCTCAGTAGTTGCCACAGGATACTTGCCCGAGCCTCACAATTCATTTTCTTATTCAGTGACTGGCATCGCATTTGTTGATGTAGCAAATGCTAAATCTGATTCTTCTAAACCTCTGTACCGCTATGATACGGAGCTTACCTCCCCTGGCCCTTCTTTACACGCGCTGATAAATACCTGCAAAGAAAGAGTTGATGCTCTTGGCCCCAATGCACGTGTTTTAGCGCGTGCACAAGAAGTTATGCATTGCGTATTTGCTGCTTTTACTTATAAACCTGGAACTACCAGCATAGATACCACAGCCGAAGAAGCTTTGACGCAAGGTTGCGGCGTTTGTCAGGACTATGCCCACGTTATGCTTACTGTCTGCAGACATGTTGGACTTACAGCACGTTATATTGCAGGAATGCTCGACGGGGAGGGCGCGACCCATGCGTGGGTAGAAGTTTATGACGAACGCGGTGTTTGGGTTGGCTTAGATCCTACACATGATCGTTTAGCTGGTGATACGTACATTGTTATAGCCCATGGACGCGATTACCGGGATACTAAAATTGATATTGGAATCTTTACGGGAGCGGGCGTAAACCAAACTCAATGGGTTAATGCCTCTGTACACGAACTTGGAGAATAGTCTTGTCCTCTATACGCAGTGAACTCGCTACACTGGCAGACTCAACATATCGAGACTTTACTGCTCCGTTAGTTCCCACTGTGGACCCTCATCGGATTCTTGGTGTACGAACACCTGCATTAAGGAAATACGCACGTACACTTGCACGCAAAGATCCTAATAAAGCTCGCGCTTTTATCAGTGAGCCACTTCCCCATGACACCTACGATGAGATGAATCTCCATGGCATGCTCATTGGTCTTCTTGCACAAACACCTGAAGAAGCGTTTGAGATGCTTGAGGCATTTCTTCCTGCAATAGACAACTGGGCAACATGCGATCTTATTCGAGTACCCGTGTTAAAACACGATCTCGGCGCCACGCTATCTCATATTGAGAAATGGGTATCTGCAGCACCTGAGTATGTGGTTCGTTTTGCGGTTATTCAGCTCATGACACTCTTCTTAGACGAGGCATTTCATCCTGAGCAGTTAGAGACAGTAGTTCGCATCAACCGCCCTGAGTATTACATCAATATGGCACGAGCTTGGTACTTTGCTACCGC
>URWR01000161.1 GCA_900551595.1 uncultured Coriobacteriaceae bacterium | reverse complement strand
TTATTACCGATACCACCGACACAGAAATTCTCTCTGGCATTGCCGCAACCGGAACTCCGGTGCTCTGCTCATAATCAACATCATCTTGCTCTCATTTTGAAGTGCATCTTCAATAAAAACCCTTCTCTTCATTGGTAAAGCACGCTCATGAAGAGAAGGGTTTATGCCGTGGCGTATCTTCGGGAATGCGCCTTATGTCCTAGGCTGTAAGAGTAGTGCGCCCGTAAGCAGCCTTCCAGTTGGCGGTAAACTCATCCACCGCAATGGTGGTATGTGGGTTATCCACAATGTTTTTAAGCACCGATGGCGGAACAGTAATGGCTTGGATACCAGCGCGAATGAGCTGGTGTACCTGATTTACGCTATGGAATGAAGCTGCTACAACCTTTGTAGAGGAGTTCTGGACACGCAGCATCTCAATGAGATCAATGGTTTCGGCAACACCATCTCCGTAGTTAGACATACGGTTTACGTAAGGCGCAAGATAATCTGCGCCGTTAACAGCCGCCATAAAACCAGAGTCTGCAGAGTAAATTGCTGTTGCAAGGGTGTGGATCCCCTCTTCATGGCAGGCTTTAACAGCTTGCAAACCAGCACGATGAACAGGGATTTTTACATACATATTCTCAGGGCGAAGCGAGGCGATGTAGCGCGCTTCTTCCATAATGCCCTCAAAATCCGTTGCAACTACCTGGATAAAAATCTTCTGATCAGTTCGAAGATAATCTACGAGATCAGAAATAACAGCCTCGGGAGACTTGCCACTCTTCGTAATAATCGTGGGATTTGTGGTTACGCCAGAAACATTAAGAAACTGGTCATATTCCTTAATCTCCTCAATGTTGCCAGTATCAAGAATAAGTTCCATTACAAACTCCTTTCAAAGAACGCTCTCTTTCACGCTTCTCTATAGCACTATTATTTCTCATTTCGTATTGAACTTCTATTGTTTTATCGTGTTTGGCTAAAATAAGCCGTGAATAGACGCGATTCGAAGCAAAAGCCATACTCAGTAGAGAGATCGATCGAATTACCGCTCGTTCAATAAGGAGAAACCCTCTCATGTTTTTAGAAGAACGCCAAAATCAGATCGTTTCGCTTCTCGAACGTGAAGGCCGTGTATCCGTAAGCGATTTGGCTGAGC
This sequence comes from uncultured Coriobacteriaceae bacterium, assembly GCA_900551595.1. Lineage (GTDB taxonomy): Bacteria > Actinomycetota > Coriobacteriia > Coriobacteriales > Atopobiaceae > Coprovicinus > Coprovicinus avistercoris. The sequence goes on along the minus strand of URWR01000161.1, from coordinate 2,696 downwards.
GGTTTTCTGTCACCGAAGATTGCATTAGAAAAGACCTGCGCCATCTCGTTGCCGACGGGAGATGTCGACGTGTTTATGGTGGTGCCACACGTATTGAGCCCGAGGTAAATCGGCGGATAGTCAGTCGTGTTGATACGTTCCGCCCTGAAAAACAAGCTGTCGCCACCAAGGCTCTCGGGCTTATCGGTGAACATCAGGCGGTCTTTCTTGATGCTTCATCCACCAACATCTTGCTTGCTCGCCTTATTGCAAACACAGACATTTCCTGCATGATTGTTACCAATTCGGTAGATGTTGCCCATGAAGCTGCGGCTAATCCGCGCATTAGTGTCGTATGCCCCGGTGGAAACTTTAACAGCGATTACAACGGCTTTATTGGAGCAATGACTGCCTCCATCCTTGAAGGTTTCCGCTTTGACGTAGGATTTCTCGGCGCTGTGGGCATTGATCCTTATTCTGGCGATGTGCTCACGCTTGATTTGGACGATGGTCCTGTAAAGAGAGTCGTACTACAGAATTCTGAGAAGCGTATCTTGCTCTGCACTGCAGATAAACTCGGACATTCAGGATCATTCCGCTATGCCACGCTGGAAGATTTTGATCTTGTCTTGGCCGACGATCCTTCTCAAAAGGCCTATGAGCCACTGCATAAAAATGGCGTAATGGTGCGTTAATACAACAAAGGAGCCCGCGCGCAATGGCAGGCTCCCTTCATCAAAGTTATCTCTGCTCTGCTTAAAGTGAAGTCTGTACCAATTCCGGCGCAAACCCTGCTTGCTTGAGCGCCTGAACAATCTGGCCTTTATGCTCTTCACCATAGGCTTCAATGGTTACGCGCAGTTCCACAGCAGCATTGCGATTAGTGCTTACAAATTGGTTATGCTCAAGCTTAATAACATTGCCATTTTGCTCGGCAATGGCATTAGCAACACGTACCAACATGCCCGGCCTATCAGGCAACAGTACACTCACCGTAAAGATACGCCCACGCTGAATCAATCCGTGCTGTACCACCGAACTCATCGTAATAACGTCCATGTTGCCACCGGAGAGAATTGCCACCACGCGCTTATTCTCGGCAGGCAGATGCTTCAAAGCGGCAACGGTAAGCAGGCCAGAATTCTCGACAATCATCTTGTGGTTCTCGACCATATCGAGAAACGCTACGATAAGTTCTTCGTCGGGAACGGTGATAACATCGTCGAGGTTGTCACGTAAATACGGGAAAACAGCATCGCCAACCTCAAGCACTGCCGTGCCGTCTGCAATGGTGTTTGCAGAAGGTATGCGAACAGGGTGTCCGGCCTCAAGCGCTGCGGTAAGCGAGGGTGCGCCCGCCGGCTCCACGCCTACCACACGAATCTTCGGGTTATAGAGCTTTGCAAAGGTACTCACACCGCAGGAAAGGCCGCCGCCGCCAACGGGCACCAAAATGGTATCGACAAGGGGGAGTTCCTGTACGATCTCCATCGCAATAGTGCCCTGACCAGTTGCTACCACCGGGTCGTTAAAGGGATGAATAAACGTAAGGCCTTCGCGCTCGGCAAGTTTGAGCGCATAGTCGCACGCCTCATCGTATACATCGCCAGCAAGAACGACTTCGGCTCCATAGCCTTTTGTACGCTCAACTTTAATGAGTGGAGTAGTTGTTGGCATAACCACCACAGCTCGAACACCTGCGCGAGAGGCAGCATACGCCACGCCCTGAGCATGATTGCCCGCGCTTGCAGTGATAAGACCATGAGAAAGCTCTTCTTCCGAGAGCGTGGAGATCTTGTAGTAGGCACCACGAACTTTGTAAGCGCCTGTGCGCTGCATATTCTCCGGCTTCAGCCAAACACGATTACCTGAGATGGCAGAAAACGATGGGCTCTCTACCAGTTTTGTCTCTCGGGTACCTTCCCGAACTTTTTCTGAGGCATCTTCAAATGCCTCAAGTGTGAGCATCTCATGCATATGTAGTTCCTCCCCCGAACGTACATGATCACCATTTGCATCGCGTTTGTTTATATTAGGGCAAACACCTTTCTGCCTTGTATCAGAACTGAGATGAAAAGAAAAGGACCTGTCATGGTGCAGACAAACGATAAAACAACGCCTTTATTCTCTATACGCGATGCAAGCGTCGTGCGCGGTGGCACCACCATCTTGCATGTTGATGAGTTTGACCTTGCTGAAGGTGAACATGTGGCCCTGTTAGGTCCCAATGGCGCAGGCAAATCAACATTTATTCAACTGCTTACGAGGGAAGTCTTTCCCCTTTATCGAGATGAACCACCGGTACGCTTTCGCGGACAAGCGCGACCACGGCTTGATCAGATTCGCGCTACGTTAGGTGTTGTGAGCGCTACGATGCATGATCAGGTTCGCGTACACCTCCCGTCCTGGGAAATTGTCTGCGGAGGTTTGTTTGGAACGGTCGGTTTGCCTCTGCATGGCACCGTGACTGCAGATCACCGCGAGCGCGCCTATGACGCTTTGGAGCGTCTTGGCATTGCCGACGATCTCGATGTCGGGATAGATGCGGCGCAGCGCTGCGATCGACGACGAGTGGTCGGGTTCCATGTGGTTGACGACCAGATAATCGATCTTCCTTTCGCCGATGGCCTCGCTGATGTTGGCTTCGAGGCGGCTGCCGAAGGACTCTTCGACGGTGTCGATCAGGGCGATCTTTTCGCCTGCGACCAGATAGGCGT
>URWR01000160.1 GCA_900551595.1 uncultured Coriobacteriaceae bacterium | reverse complement strand
GGACACAACCGGCACATACTGAATAGTCGCGCGCAAGCAAGCACATCTTATCCAGGCCAGCAAGTCTCATCTGGTTGAAGATATGCTCGAGCTTTGCGGTGCCATTTTTGTGAACATTTAGCACCTCATGTCGCATATCTTCAAGCGACTCATCAGCATTTATGAGCTCATAAAATGCCGGATTTACATGTACATCAATGAACATATGAACTCCCCGGTGCGGTACTACTCCGCGAGCATAGCACGCACGTTGTTAATGGCACGCTTGGCATAGAGACGCGGCTCGTTAATGTAGCCAAGAACCAGCTCGATAGTTGCAGTACGGTTGTAGCCGGAATCACGAATCTCCTGAAGGAGCTCGGGCATAGGCAGTACGCCCTCGCCCGGCATGACATGGGAAGCATCCGTGCCGTTGGAATCAATGATGTGCAGGTGATAGAGCTTATCGCCAAGCTTCGAGAAGTAGCTCATGATCTGCTCTTGCTGCAGGAACGGCGGAACGATATCGAGCATGCCAAGCAGGTAATCGGAATCAACATGCTCAAACAGGTCGATAAGATCGTTAGCGCTCTTGAAGGCGTTGGACTCCTCGGGGGTAAGCGGCTCAACTACAATGTGCACGCCTACGTTCTCAGCATGCTTAGCAAGCTCTTCGCAGGTGCGATACAGACGGTCATGAATCTCGGCATAGGTTGCCTCATAACCGGCATGTGCAGGTGAGATAAGCATGTAATCGGAGCCGAGAGCCTTGGCCTGATCGAGGCAGAGCTTCAGATAACGGACTGCATCTTCGCGCTGACGCTCAGAGCCAATCATGAAGTTGTAGGGATAGCCGTTGTGCTCTGGGCAATAACCCGTGATGGGGACACCATACTTATCGCGCAGACGAAGAACCTCGTCGATCTCACCAGCAGCCAAATCGGGAGCATATGCGTGAGGACGGCCACCCCAAAGCTCAATGTAGTCATAGCCAAAGCGCTTGGCGTCGCAGAAGATATCCTCTAGCGGGTTGCGCTGATAACCAGAAGTGAACATACCAATTTTGAACATACGATCAACCCTTTCTTTCTCTTCGTGCAGCTTTTCTACCGTACATTTGACGAACAAAGCTCTCTTTGTTCGGTCTTGCTATAGTGCCCCACTCCGTATGAGAAAGCATACGGAGTGGGGTGAGGGGGTGGCTATTCCTCGACTACCCAAGGCTCAAACACACCAATTACCTCTGAAGAAATCTTGGCACCACGGTCAAGGCACTTATCAATTGAATCGCCAGCAAGAACACCTACAAGGAAGCCAGCAATGAAAGAGTCGCCTGCGCCAACGGTATTAACGAGCTTCTCGCAAGGATAGATGCCGCCATCCCAGAAACGCTCGCCATCCCAGGACAGGCTGCCCTTCTCACCAAATGTTGCAGTGGCAACCTTCATGCCACGAGCAACCTTATCCTGCAAAAACTCACGAATGAAAGGATCGTCCTTCTCGCCGTGATAGGAGAAGAAGCCGTAATCGACGCAGCCGATAGTCTCTTCAATGAGAGGATGGTCCAAACGGTCGCAATAATCAAAGCTTACGAGCGTGCCGGAATCATGAATTGCCGGAAGAACTTTCTCGGCATTTCCCCACAGGGCGGTGTGAACAATATCATGCTCGCAAGCAAAACGAACATCTTCCTCATCGAAGACAATGTTCTCGAGAACACCCTCTTCATACTCACCATGCACACGATCAAGGCCATCGAGATCCATATAGGTGATGGCTGTCTGGCCCTCCGCTACCTTAAGGTGCGAAATATCAAGACCCTCCTTCTCGAGGGAATCAATCATCCACTTACCGTTGTCATCTGAACCTGTAGTAGAAATAATCGCAGTTGGAACACCAAGTTTATGCATATTAACGGCAGTATCTACAGCGTTTCCAGTCGGATACTGACGGTCGAGATTACGATAATAATCAATGCAGTTATCACCGATGCAGGCTGCCTTTTTGGCCATAGTGTTTCCTCTCTATCCCAGATTTCAATGCGGCTCCAGTTGTATAACTGGTATGGGAAACCACTTAACTCATATACTCATCTTATTGTGTTCTCACGCCTTCAGGGACCACATTTGTTATTTGACCCCTCACGGCTAAAACTCATCCGTTCACCCGAAAACTGGTATGAAAGTGGTGAGCATCTCTGTTCCTATTCCTATATTTTCGCAGTTGTTTGGGGATAATTAACGGTATGCAAAAGAGATTGGCAACCCGGCATTCAAGAGTTTTTTTAAGCAATACTCTTCCCTTGGCGAAAATGACCGATTACGCGAAAAAAGCTACCGTTCATCTCTCGAATGGCTCATCTTTACTATTTTCTGAAAAAAAATCAGTAATTGGCCTAGGATGATAACTAACTTATACATATAAGAATAGTTCGTAAACCTGCTGGTGAACGAACGGCGACTCAGCGAGGGGAGTGCTCATGAAGGTTGCAGCTGTTGGCGATAACTGCTTGGACGTCTATGAGAAGGAGGGCAAGCAATACCCTGGCGGCAACCCTGTAAACGTTGCTGTTTATCTTCGTCGCATGGGCGTAGATGCTTCCTACACCGGCGCCGTGGGTACCGATTCCTATGGTAGCTTCATGGTGGATGCTCTTAATGGCAAAGGCATCGATACAAGCCATGTTCATGTTGACGAGGGCTCTACCGCTATCACCAAGGTAGAGATTGTCAATGGCAACCGCGTTTTCGGTGACTACATCGAAGGTGTCATGGAAGATTTTGCTCCCACAGATGACGACGTCAAGTTCTTCTGCGAGCATGACCTTGTCGTAAGCGGCATTTGGGGTCATGCAGATAAGGCTATGCCTGCTGTTCACGCTGCTGGCGTACCTGTCGTATTCGACTTCTCCGATCAGCCGCAAGACCCCATGGTGCTTGAGACGGTCCCCTATGTTGATTACGCCTTCTTCGGCCTTGAGAGCGACGATAACGAGCAGGTTCGCACCTATATGCGCGATATTCAATCCAAGGGCCCCAAGGTAGTTGTCGTTACGCTTGGTGAAAATGGTAGCCTCGCTTTTGATGGTACCGACTTCTACAAGGGCGATATTGTCAAGTGTGAAGTAGTTGACACCATGGGCGCAGGCGACTCCTTCATCGCCGGCTTTATCAAGGGCATTCTTGAAGAGCAGGATATCCCGACTTGCATGAAGATGGGTGCTGAAAGCTCCGCAGTAACCCTTGGTTATTCGGGTGCTTGGTAATCGCTCCTGCGAACGGGTAATTTGTTCGGGCCAGAAGCATATGCTTCTGGCCTTTTTCTTACTGCTTATTTCTTATCTACGCGCTCTTGTTTTTGCGCAAATCTTTTTCATGGGGAGAAATATATTCATGGGATGGACGCTGCACGGGCTGACAAGGGCGACGGCAGACTCCATTACTTGTTCTCCGGACAAGCTCATCCACGGGAATTTCCAGCGCCTCGGCATACCAATACACTTCATATAGCTTGAGCGCCCGCTCTCCAGATTCAATCTTGCTTACAAAAGATTGTGGGGTATGAAGCCGACGCGCTAGCTCGACCTGAGTTACACCCTGTCCCATACGGATAGTGCGTAAATTTTCGCCCATGATCCTGTTAAGCTCGATATCCATGCAGGAAGTCTCGCCTGTCTCTAGGGCTTATCCCAAAATGGGATAAGCATGGGATTCCTGACACGTACCGAGAAGTGCATTATCGAAGCACAATGTCATATACGCAGCAGTTGCAATTGAGAGCTTCCTTGTTTTAGATATGCGGTATAGGGTGAGGAGATTAGTTTGAATGATTCGCTAGAAAAACTCACGTCACGTATTCAAAAGCTCGGCAAAGTTGCAGTTGCTTTTTCTGGTGGTGTTGATTCGG
>URWR01000159.1 GCA_900551595.1 uncultured Coriobacteriaceae bacterium | reverse complement strand
GGCGGGGCTCCAGAGCGCGGGATTCTCGATGGTGAAGGGTACGACGACGGGTTTGCCGTCGAGTTTGGCCCGCTGGCGCTTGGTGTAGGTGCGGGTGCCGTCAGGACCCGTGATGGCCACGTTCAGCATGCAGGAGTTGTCGCCTTTCGAGGTGATGTGCACCTCGATCTCGCCCTCGACCTTTTCGAACTGGCTAGCGGGAGCCTTGCAGACCGGGCACTCTGCTGGCGGCTCGTCGCCCTCATAGACATAGCCACAGACTTTGCAAACCCACTTCATGATGAACCTCCTTGTTGGGCGGCGGAGCCCCTCCGACTCCGCCTTCCTCTCCTATGCATACGGAATATACCCCGTAAATGCCTTTACTAACTATTCCCGTTCTTGCTGATCTACAGAACGCACATCGTGCGAATCCTCAGCTTTTTGACACGCCGGACACACACCATCAAATTGCAAGGTATGCCCCGTAATAACGTAGCCCGAAGCCTGAGCAGCCTGCTCGTTTATCGAGCTGAGAGGCGGAATCATGACATCATCCACGCGCCCACAGCAGGTACAACGAACGTGATAGTGCTCAAAGCTCCGATGATCAAAGCGATCGGCGCCGTTATTAATCCGAACGCGACCGATCTCCCCTTCGTCGGCAAGTTTACCGAGCGTGCGGTAGACCGTAGCCTTTCCAATACTGGGATGCTCTGCATGAACAGCATCGTATACATCGTCGGCAGTAGGATGATTGGCCAAACGGCGAAGCTCCTCAGCAATAATGGTGCGCTGTACGGTGTTCCTGCTGGCCATGACCCCTCCTTTCGATGTAAGGGCATCATACCATATTGAGAATTATTCTCAATTGAAAATTTATATCATTTAGAAAATTTTTTCAGTTTCTCTGACAGCGCCGAAAGCAGCTCTTCTCCACGAGCGTCATGGGCAACTAGACGAATTTCTCGAGCTGGCTCAACTCCAAGTTCATCCTGAGAAGCGCTGGTTTGCCCATCTGAATCATGTTGATCACTTTCAAGCCGAACGAGAAACACATCTATTCGCTCCTCGCCAAGCTCTTCTGAGAACTGTTCGCCCCACTCGATAACACAGACATCTCCGGCACCCAATACATCAAAGATGCCGGTATCTTCCAGCTGATCCGCATCATCAATACGGTAGAGATCAAAGTGATAAAGCGAAAGATTGGGGCCCGTATAAACCATCTCGATCGTAAAGGTAGGGCTGGTAACATCAGCGGTTATCCCCATGCCCTCTGCAATACCTTTTGTGAGCTGAGTTTTGCCAGCACCCAAATCTCCTGTGAGGATAAAGACATCGTTGGGTTTTACGAGCTCACCAAGTTGTTTGCCCACTTCAATTGTCTCTTCACGTGAATGGGAAATAAAACGCACCTCGTCTGTCGGCACGTGAGCCATTATGCATTTCCTTCCACTGGATGTTCTGTCAGCCACGTCCCCACGCGGCGTAAGTCCTCAATCAGCAGGGGCTCCCAGTCTGGATGATAGATTGTGGCCGCTGGATGAAAAGTCGGGGCTACCACGAAATGGCCGGCCTGATGCAGCTTGCCACGTAAAGCTGTAACGCCTTTATCTGTTTTTAGCACCCACTGTGAAGCAAAGTTCCCTAAACAAACCAATACATCTGGCCAAATAGAGCGAATCTGTTCTCGAAGAAATGGTGCGCATGCTTCAATCTCTGCTGGGCGCGGATTGCGGTTTGAGGGAGGGCGGCATTTCACCACGTTTGCAATGTATATCTCTTCACGAGTGAGCCCCGCTTCACCGAGCAGCGCATCGAGCTTATGGCCTGCAGCACCAACAAATGGCTCGCCCTGCAAGTCCTCATTTCGCCCGGGACCCTCTCCAATAAACATGACGCGAGCATGTGGGTTTCCAACACCAAACACGAGGTTTGTACGCGTTTGCCCCAAAGGGCAAAGCTGACAATTTCCCATCAGAGATTGAATCTCTTCAAGACTCACCTCACGCGGCCGCTGGTGATCGTGGCCAGGAATATGCATAACGGACATGCGCCGCCTCCTACGCCTTTATCGGTCTAAACGTAAACTTTATCGAGGCGCATACCAAAGTTGCAGGTAACCTCATAGTTAATGGTGTCACGAAGTGCAGCTATATCATCTGCGGTAATGCAATCGCCATCCTGCTCGCCCATAATGGTGACAAGATCGCCGCAGGAAACTGGATGTGCCGGCCTATAGGAACGAGCCCCGTTAACATCAACGGCAAACATGCACTGATCCATGCAAATACGCCCCACCTGGCGGCAGCGCATACCCCCTACCAGCACTTCCATCTTGCCGGAAAGATTGCGTGAAAGACCATCGGCATAGCCTATAGGAATCGTGGCGATTTGGATATTCTGCTTATGAACTCGATAGACATAACCGTAGCTCACGCCTTCTCCCACCGGAGGAAACGCCGTTCGTGTTACACGAGCACGTACGCTCATTACAGGTTCCAAATCCAGCCGAGGCACTGTTACCTCTGAAGGATGCATGCCGTAAAGACCAACTCCCACACGGCACATATCAAAATGTGTCTCGGGATGAAGAATCGTAGCTGGTGTATTGTCACAATGCACCAAGCCTGGGTTCAAACCCGCTTGTTCAAGAGCGGTAATAGTATCGGTAAATCGCTTCCACTGAAGATCGAAGTCCCAGCCCTCAAGTACATCGGCGGTAGCAAAGTGCGTAAAGGTACCCGCACATTCCAAACCCCGATGAAAATCTATAGCCCTTCGAAACTCCAAAACTTCCTTAGGCAAAAGGCCTATGCGATTCATGCCGGTATCTACGGCAAGGTGGTAGCGGCCAACACGATCCATTGAGGCGGCGCACTCACCATATGCCAGAGCAAAATCCTCGTTGTAGATAGAGGGCATGAGATCATAGTTAACCAGTGTTGCTACACATTCCATCGGCGGGTCGGGGAGAATCAAAAAAGGCTCTTCCAAATAGTACCTTCGATTCCCGCTTCGCGCAGCTCAATGCCCTCTTCAACAGTTGCAACAGCAAACTGATCCGCCCCAGCCCCACGCATGACGCGAGCGCACGGCACTGCTCCATGCCCATAGGCATCGGCCTTTACAACACACATAAGCTGTGTGCCACGTCCCAAACGGGATTTAAAGGCACGCGTATTACGTCGCAAAGCCGCTTGGTCAATCTCAATCCACGCCCATCGTGTATCCGGGCAGGTACTATTACGCATTCTGACCGCCTACTTCGTTTTCATCAACTGCTGAAAACGGCTCGGGAGGATAGGCAGCACGACGCTCCAAGGCATCTGCTGCAAGTCCAACGCACTCAATAATGTCTGTTGCCATGACCCCCATAGAGCCATGACGATCAGCAGCTATTGAGGCGGCTGTTCCGTGAATTTCGCACCCCAGAGCGCAGAGCAATGGAAGCAGCTCACCGTCTGGCACATGATGCGCAAGCAGCGCGCCGATAATGCCAGAAAGCACATCGCCTGAACCGGCTGTTGCCAAGGAAGCGGGACCGGGTTTGGGCAACAATGCCGTTTCTACTCCCACGCACGCCGTTGCGGTTCCTTTGGCAACAATTACCAGCTCGGATCCGCCATCAGCCCATACGATTCGACGGGACGCTTCAAGCGCAGACGTGAGTGAGTCGGGCGGAGTATCGGGGAGACCCATAAGGCGTCCAAGCTCACGACGATGCGGCGTAAGCACAAGAGGAGCTTCTCTTCTGATAAGTTCGGGGAAATTGTCCAAACGATTGGACGTGAGTCGTGCGAGACAATTAAGCGCATCGGCATCCATTACCAGCGGCACATTGCATTCGAGCAAGGTGGAACATATAGACACTGTTGAGGCATTTGCGCGCATGCCAGGTCCCACCACAACCGCAGAACTGCGCT
>URWR01000158.1 GCA_900551595.1 uncultured Coriobacteriaceae bacterium | reverse complement strand
GGCAGAGGTGGACGACAGCACGTACTCAAAACCGTGCTCGCCCATGGAGGACAGATGTCCCAAGCGGAGCTGCTCGAGTCTTCGGCCATTACTTCGGCCTCGCTATCGGAGGTTGTCTCAAAGCTCGAACGAGAAGAACTTCTCATTCGAACACGGTCTGAGGTAGATCGCCGACAGGTACTTTTAACCCTCACGCCATGTGGGATGGAGAAAGCAGCCGAGGTGGTGCGCGGACGGGAACAGTTTGAAAAGGATGCTCTCTCGTGCCTCAGTGAAGCTGAAATACATGAGCTTCTCAGCATGCTCGATCGTATTGTTGATCACTGGAAGGTACTTGAGACACTAGAGAAGGAAGGAGACGCATGCAAAAGAAACTAAGGAAGCGAAATAGCTCCGATGAGGAACGCAGCCTCAGTGAGATAATTCACGTCCTGGGTTCAAGTATTCGTGAGTATCGCAAGGCTTCCATAGCCACCCCCATCATTGTTCTTGGTGAGGTTGTAATGGAAGTTGCTATTCCTTTTGTAACAGCTCAGCTCATTAACACTATCCAAGCTGGTGCAACGCTTTCTGAGATGCTCCCCTATGCCGCTGTTCTTATCGGCATGGCGCTCGCTTCTCTAGCATTTGGTATTGGTGCGGGTATAGAGTGCAGTATTGCATCGTGTGGTTTTGCAAAGAACTTACGTCACGATGTCTTTGCTTCAGTACAGAAGTTTAGCTTTGCCAATATTGACCAGTTCTCTCCTAGTTCACTGGTTACTCGTCTCACAACCGACATCACCAATGTTCAGCTTGCCTATATGATGATTATTCGTACGGCAGTTCGCTGCCCAATGCTGCTTATCTGCGGCATTGTTATGTCGTTTATCATGGCCGGCCCCATGGCATTTGTCTTTGTCCTTATTGTTCCACTATTGGGCTTTGGTCTCTATAAGGTTGTAAGAACGGTACACCCAATTTTCCGTTCGGTATTTCATAAGTACGACGCCTTAAATGAGTCGGTCGAAGAAAACGTCACTGGTATGCGAGACGTAAAAAGCTACGTCCGCCAGGATTATGAGAAGCAGCGTTTTGGAGTTGCTGCTCAGGATGTATGCCGTGACTTTACACGCGCCGAGAAGATCCTTGCTCTCAACACCCCAATGATGAATCTCGCGGTATACACCGTGTTTGTTGTCGTCATTCAATTTGGCAGCTACCTCATCATTTCAAGTCGAGGCAGCCTCTTTAATGTTGGCCAACTCTCCGCACTTACCACCTATGGCTTCATGATTTTGATGGCCCTCATGATGGTCTCGATGGTTTTTGCCATGATCACTATGGCCCAAGAGAGTGCTGAGCGTATCGTTGAAGTTATTCAGACCAAACCGACCATTCAAAACCCCGAGCATCCTGTTACCGAGATGAAGGACGGCTCAATCGACTTCAACAACGTGACTTTTAAGTACTCGGAAAAGGCTGAGCATCGCGCACTTGCAGAGATTGATCTGCACATTAAGAGTGGCGAAACCCTTGGTATTATGGGTGGCACCGGCTCTGCTAAGACATCGCTCGTAAACCTCATCAGCCGTCTGTACGATGTTTCAGAGGGTTCTGTAGAAGTTGGCGGCATCGACGTACGCGACTATGACCTTGAATTCCTGCGTAATAACGTAGCCGTCGTACTCCAAAAGAATGTATTGTTCTCAGGCACCATCAAAGAGAACCTGCGCTGGGGTAAGGCTGATGCAACTGATGACGAAATTCGTGAGGTTTGCGAACTTGCTCAGGCGGCTGAATTCGTAGAAGGATTCCCCAAGAAATATGACACCTACATCGAGCAAGGTGGTACAAACGTATCCGGTGGTCAGAAGCAGCGTCTTTGTATTGCTCGCGCCCTTCTCAAGCACCCCAAAGTACTCATTCTCGATGACTCTACCTCTGCAGTAGACACCAGGACCGACGCCCTTATCCGTGAAGGCCTTAAGAGCTACTTGCCTGAAACTACCAAGATAATCATTGCCCAGCGTACAAGCTCCGTACAGGATGCTGACCGCATTCTTGTACTCGATAACGGCCATATCGCTGGCTTGGGTACACACGACGAGCTGATGAAGACGTGCGAGTTCTACCGCGAGACCTACGAACAGCAGAACCGCACCTATGAAGAAGACATATTGCCTACTGAGGTAGAAGACGTTACGCCCGATACCGCCACGAAAGGGGGTGTTGCAGATGAGCAATAATGTCAATAACTCTGTAAACGAGACATTTAAGAACACGTTTGGCGTCAATAGACCAAAAGCCCCAGAGCCAGAGGATACACGTCAAAATGTCGCAAAGCGCCAGGTGCCCCCAAGAAAACGGGCGTGCGCACCAAGACGCTCGGACGCTTGATCAAAACGCTCTTCTCTTTCTATCCGCGTCTGCTACCGATGGTTCTTATCTGCATTGTAATTTCTGCAATTCTGTCATCGCTTCCTGCAACCTTTATGCAGCGCACCCTTGAAATTGTGACCGACACCTGGCAGTCAGGCGACTGGGTAAGCGCAGCTCAGCGCGTTGAACCCCTCGTAGTCTCGCTGATTGGCATTTATGTGGTGTCGCTTATCCTGAACTTCACCTATACACGTGCCATGGCCGTAATTACACAGGGATCGCTTGAGAAGTTCCGTGAGAAGCTTTTCGACCATATGCAGGATCTGCCCATCAGCTTCTTCGACCAGCACCAACGTGGCGATATCATGTCGCACTACACCAATGACATTGATGCTCTTCGTCAGATGATTGGTCAGTCGCTTCCCAACATTACGCTTACTATCGTGACCTGTATTTCTGTTGTATGCGTTATGGTGTATTATAGCGTCTGGCTTGCTTTGGTAGTTGTTTGCGGCGTGTTGTTCATGGCGTACATGACCAAGGTGCTCGGTTCTCGTTCTGCTCGTAACTTTGTAGCTCAGCAGCGTGAAATCGGCATTGTAGAAGGCCATGTCGAAGAGATTATGAACGGCCAGCGTGTCGTTAAAGTCTTCTGCCACGAGCAGGCGGCTCAGGAAGACTTTGATGTACGCAATGAAGCACTTTTCCGTGCTTCTCGAGACGCCAACATGTACACCAACACCCTCGGCCCAATCCTCATGAACCTCGGTAACCTAATGTACGTTATCGTGGCCCTTGTTGGTGGTATCTTCATCGAAGCAAACATTCCGAACCTGTCGGTTTCTGGTCTCGCATTTTCCATTGCCGTCACGGTACCGTTCCTGAACATGACCAAGCAGTTTGCCGGGCAGATTGGCCAGATCTCTCAACAGATCAACTCTGTTGTTATGGGTCTTGCAGGTGCTGAACGTATCTTCGAGCTTATGGATGAACAGCCTGAGCACGATGAGGGATACGTCACTCTCGTCAACACCAAATATGTCAATGGTGAGCTTGTAGAAACTGATGACAAAATGTCTGGTCAGTGGGCCTGGAAGTGGCCTCACCACGAAGGTGGTACGGAACTTGTACCGCTCATGGGTGATGTCCGCCTTAATCACGTAGATTTCGGCTATAAACCTGGCCATACCGTTCTTCATGACGTAAGCGTGTGGGCTGAGCCTGGTCAGAAGATTGCCTTTGTTGGCGCGACAGGTGCAGGCAAAACCACCATTACCAATCTCATTAACCGCTTCTACGATATCGCTGATGGCAAGATCCGCTATGACGGCATTAACATCAACAAGATTAAGAAAGATGACCTGCGTCGTTCTTTAGGCATGGTACTTCAGGATGTAAACCTGTTTACTGGCACCGTTATGGATAACATTCGTTTTGGCCGACTCGACGCAACCGATGAAGAGTGCATCGCTGCAGCTCGCCTTGCCGGTGCAGACGGCTTTATCAAGCGTTTGCCCGAGGGTTATCACACCATGCTGACCGATAATGGCTCGAACCTTTCTCAGG
>URWR01000157.1 GCA_900551595.1 uncultured Coriobacteriaceae bacterium | reverse complement strand
GACGATTGAGCGCTGCCGTGAGAGGAGCACAGAGGCTGGTGGAAACGACGCCAATGCCCACGTTATGCTCGGCGAGATCCTGCCAGAGCTCTCTCAGACCTGCTATCGCGGGGATTTTGGGATTATCGTAGATGGTGGCAAGAGGATCGGGGCGTGCCGCCTTATACTGCTCGATTGTTACGTTGATACCATGAGCAGCAAGAAGAGCGGTGCCCATTTTGCTTGAAGATCTGCCCATAAAGGTGTAGAGCTCCTCGTCGGTAGGTTCATATCCAAAACGTGAGATTACCTGTCGATCGGTTTCGATATAGAACGGTTCAGAATCTATAATCACGCCATCAAAATCGAAAAGGGCATAGGAGGGAAGCATAGAAACTCCTTGAATTGAGGTTTTGACACAGATTGTAAGCTGACCTTCTATGTAACGTTTACAATCTTTCAAACAAGATTCTAAGTACTTGTCTGTGGAACATTTGCATGCGAAAGGTGGCTTATGACATCAAAAACCGATATCGCTCGTGCTCTTCTCTCAATTAAAGCTGTTTTTTTGCGTCCAGATGATCCCTTCACCTGGGCAAGCGGAATTAAGAGCCCAATTTATTGCGATAACCGCCTTACGCTAAGCTACCCCGATGTTCGTTCTTTGGTGGATGGAGCTATCGCTGAGCTTATTCAAGAGCACTATCCACAGGCTCAAATTCTTATGGGAACTGCTACTGCGGGTATTGCTCATGCAGCAATTGCCGCCGAGAAGCTTAAGCTTCCTATGGGTTATGTTCGCGGTTCTGCCAAAGATCATGGTCGTAAAAACAGAATTGAAGGCAAGCTTGAGGCAGGCGATCGCGTTGTGGTGGTAGAGGACCTCATTTCTACAGGAGGATCAGTCATAGAGTGTGTTGAGGCGCTCCGCGAAGTGGGAGCAGATGTTCTCGGTGTTGTCTCGATCTTTACCTATGGCATGAATCGTTCGCGCGAGCGTTTTGCTGCAGAGAGCCTAGAAAATGTCAGTCTCTGTGATCTTGACACCCTTGTGGAAGTTGCAGTGGAGGAAGGCTATATTCGCCCTGCTGATCGCGGTCGTCTTCTGGCGTTTCGTGATAATCCCTCCGATGAATCATGGATGAGCTACGAGGCTTAAATTGATGAGCTCTTCTTCCACACCCCTTCTCTTACATGCTTGCTGTGGACCATGTTCGCTTGAGCCGGTTCACTTATTGCGTGAAGAAGGATTTGAACCCACCATTCTTTGGTCAAATCCAAATATCCAACCAGCTGCAGAGCATGATTTACGCCTTGCAACTTTACTTACGTGGGCAGACCAAGTTGATCTTCCTGTGATTGTTGGCTCGTGTGATCGCGCGGCATGGGAAAAGAGTGCTGCTTTGGCAGGTTTTGATCGGGAGCAACGTTGCAGAGCTTGTTATGCACTGCGATTGGCCGAGCTTTGTCATGTGGCAAAAGAACGTGGCTTCACACATGTTTCTACAACGTTGGTAGTCTCTCCTTACCAGCTGTTTGATGTTTGCCATGATGTGCTAGAACGTCTTACTGTCGCGCAGGGACTCACTATGGTTTGGCGCGATTTTCGACCATGGTACTCAGAGGCAACGGTGCACTCTCGCGAATTGGGAATGTATCGCCAGAATTATTGTGGCTGTCGTTTTTCTGCAGCAGAAGCAACAGTTGAGCGACATGAGCGGCGTGATGAACGACGCAGAGAAAAGCTTGCAAAACGCCGTACAACTATGGAGGCATAGCATGTCATACGTTGACCTTCATCTCCATCTGGATGGTGCCATTACCCCTGCTATTGCTCGCGAGCTTGCTCGTATGCAGGATATTGTCTTGCCCGATGAAGTGCCTGGTGAGCTTGAACAGGCGTTGTCGGTGGGGGAGAAGTGTGAAAGCTTAAACGATTATCTTGCCTGTTTTGATTTGCCTATTTCGCTCTTGCAAACCCATGAATCCATTCGTGAGGCAGTTCGTCTTGTGCAGGAAATGCTCATCTCTCAGGACTGCCTCTATGCTGAGATCCGCTTTGCTCCACAACAGTTTGTTCAAGGTGGTTTGAGCCGCACTGGAAGGCTTGAGTCTTTCTCCCATGCGTTGCAACCTTATTCTGTGCTGTATGCGCGGAACTGATACTGCTGAGAAGAATATCGAGACTGTACGTCTTGCCGAGCAGTACCTTTGCGAAGATAACGGTGTGGTTGGATTGGATCTTGCGGGTGCCGAGGCACTCTTTCCCACCAAGGATTATGTCGACCTGCTTCGAGGAGCTCATGAACGAGGTGTTCCTCTAACGGTTCATGCGGGGGAGGCTGCAGGTCCTGAGAGCATATGGTCGGCACTTCAAACGGGATGCACGCGCATTGGTCATGGTATTCATGCTGTTTCGGACCCCTCGCTTATGCACTACCTTGCTGAACATGCTGTGGTCCTTGAAGTATGTCCCACCTCAAATTTTCACACACATGCCGTAGAAGAGGGCTCGAATTATCCATTGCGAGCCTTGCTTGACGCTGGTGTGCACGTAACAATAGCCACCGACGACATGGCTATTTCACGGACCTGTTTGGCGCATGAAGTGGACTATGCAAAGCAGCTTGCTCATTTGAACGAGGAAGAGTGTTTGCAGTTACAGCTCACGGCTATTCAGGCTGCCTTTACGAGTGAAGCTACAAAGCAAGAGCTGAGAGAACTGTTACAGCGGAAGGATGCTGTTCATGCGGACTGATGACTTTGACTACAATTTGCCCGACGAACTTATAGCTCAGGCTCCTGCGGAGCCACGTGATTCTTGCCGCCTGCTGGTGTTGCATCGTGATGGAGGGTCAGGCCCCACAGGTGAAGCTCATCAAGCAGCTGATGGCAGCTCGATTGAGCACCGGATTTTTCACGATATTCTTGACTACCTCAAGCCAGGAGATTTGCTGGTAGCTAACAAAACACGTGTTATGCCTGCACGCCTCGTAGGGCATAAAAAGGGAACCGGTGGAGTCGCCGAGACACTCCTGCTCCGCCGCCGCGAGGATATTGATTCTTTGGGCCACGTGTGGGAATGTCTGGTTAATCCGGGTAAGCGCTTGCGTCAACCTGGAACCGTAATTGAATATCGTGCCGGCGGTTTGCTTGCACCCGAAAATGCTCCCGTTGTGTTAACAGGAGAAATTCTCGATTTTGTTGAGGGAAGCAAGGGCGGAAGACTCGTGCGCTTTGAGCCGGTGGGTACTTCCAACACAGGAGAGCCTCGCACGCTAGATGAAGCGGTTCACGAAGCGGGAAATGTGCCTTTGCCGCCTTACATTACTTCGTACAAGGGTGACCCTGAGAAGTACCAAACGGTCTACGCGATGCATGAAGAGCATTCTGCAGCTGCTCCAACAGCAGGCCTGCATTTTACGCCCGAACTTATCGATCGTATTCGTGAGGCAGGTGTTGGTTGGGCAACAGTTGAGCTTGAGGTTGGTATTGATACCTTCCGTCTTGTCACCGAAGACGATCCAACAAAACATGTCATGCATACGGAGCGCTATCACGTACCCGCTGATGTTGTAGAAGCTGTTCGCACGACAAAAGCACAAGGGGGACGGGTAATAGCTGTTGGTACAACGGCAGTCCGTTCGCTTGAGAGCGCTTGGGATACTGCAGTTAAAGCTGCAAATCCTCCTATAACAGCAAGGCGCTTTGAGCAAGCCGCGGACTCAGCTGCAGTTTCGGGTATGGGCGATTTAGTGGTCCGTGAAGACGCAACAACCAATCTATTCCTCATGCCTGGCTCAACGTTTCATGTGGTAGATGCTCTCATTACCAATTTTCATGTGCCCCGCTCGACCCTTATGATGCTCGTATCTGCCTTTGCTTCTCGCGAACAGATTATGGGTGCCTACAATGAGGCGATTCAGCAGCAGTATCGCATGCTATCTTTTGGCGATGCTATGCTTATAGACTAAAAATGGGCGGCCAAGCTGGCCGCCCCACACGTTTGCTTGA